>JANNVM010000346.1:0-14781 GCA_031414455.1 Verrucomicrobiota bacterium | reverse complement strand
GTCAGCCGGAAGTCGCGGCCCTGAAATTTGAACGTGAGCTTTTCGTGGTCAATGCCGAGGCAGTGGAGGACGGTGGCGTTCAGGTCGTGGACATGCACGGGGTCACTCGCGATGTTATAACAGAAGTCGTCGGTTTCACCGAAGACCGTGCCGGGCTTGATGCCGCCGCCGGCCATCCAGACGGAAAAGCAGCGCGGATGATGATCGCGGCCGTAGCCGGGATTGTTGATGTCGCCCTGCACGTAGGCGGTTCGGCCGAATTCGCCTCCCCAGATCACGAGCGTTTCATCGAGCAGGCCGCGCTGCTTGAGATCAAGCACGAGTGCGGCGCTGGCCTGGTCCACATCTTTGCACTGGAGAGGGAGATTTCGCGCGAGGTTGCCGTGCTGATCCCAGCCGCGGTGATAGAGCTGCACGAAACGCACGCCGCGCTCGACGAGCCGCCGCGCGAGCAGCGCGTTCGCCGCGAAGGTGCCCGGCTTGCGCGCATCTTCGCCGTAGAGTTCGAAGGTGCTCGCAGGTTCACCCTTGAGATCCATGAGTTCCGGCACGCTGGCCTGCATGCGATAGGCCATTTCATATTGCCCGATCCGCGTCTCTATCTCCGGATCACCGACACTTTCGAAGGCCGCCTGGTTCAGCCCCTTCAGTGTGTCCAGCATCTCACGGCGCCCGGAATCATCAATACCATCGGGGTTCTTGATGAACAAAACAGGATCACCCTGGCTGCGAAACTTCACGCCTTGATAGCTGCCCGGTAAAAAGCCTGCACCCCAGAGACGCGAAAACAGCGGCTGATCGCTTTTCTCGCCCGAACCCTGCGAAATGAGGACGACGAAGGACGGCAGGTTTTCGTTTATCGAGCCAATGCCGTAGGTCACCCACGAGCCCATGCACGGACGACCGGGCTGCTCGGAGCCGGTCTGAATGAAGGTGATCGCAGGATCGTGATTGATCGCTTCCGTGTGCATCGAACGCACAAGGCAGATGTCGTCGGCGATTTTACCGTGATGCGGCAGCAACTCACTCAACCATGTGCCCGTCTTGCCGTGCTGTTGGAATTTCCACTGCGAAGCCGCGATGGGAAACGCCTTCTGCCCGGACGTCATGCCGGTGATGCGCTGACCCATGCGGATGGACGCGGGCAACTCCTTGCCGTGATGCGCCTGCATGGCGGGTTTGTAATCGAGCAGGTCGATGTGGGACGGCGCGCCCGACTGGTGCAGGTAAATGACGCGCTTCGCTTTCGCCGGGAAATGCAGCTTTGGCAGATTGCCGAGCGATTCGAGCGGGTCGCCGGTCTTCGCGAAAAGTCGGGGATTGAGCAGCGATGAAAGCGCGGCGATGCCGATGCCACCGGCGGCGCGGCCGAAGAATTGCCGGCGCGTTTGCCGGAGTGCTGCGAGGTGGTCGAGTGCGTTCATGGTCAGCCTTTGGTAATGGTCTCGTCGAGATTCAGAATGGTGCTCGCCACCATCGTCCATGCGACGAGTTCCGTGACGTCCAGCGACTCATCGCGTTTGGCCTCACAGGCACTCAGCAGTTTGATTGCCTCTTCGCGTTGCGGCGCATAACGGGTTTTCGCTTTCTCGAAAAGATCGAGCAGCATGGCGAGTTCGCGTTCGCCTGGAGCGCGGGCGGTGGCGAGGCGGAAGGCGAACGTCGCACGTTCCGTGGCTGTCGCGCCGCCCTCGCGGATCATGCGCTCCGCAAGCTTGCGGGAGGCTTCGACAAACTGGGGATCGTTCAGCGTGACGAGCGCCTGCAGCGGGGTGTTCGTGCGCTCGCGATTCGCCGTGCAAACTTCGCGATCCGGCGCGTCGAATGTCAGCATCTGCGGCGGCGGCGAAGTCCGTTTCCAAAAGGTGTAGAGGGAGCGGCGGTACAAATCCTCACCGTGGCTTTGCTCGAAAAACTGCGCGGTCCAGTTCCGCGAGTCGGTGCGGGAATTCAAATCCTCCCACAACCCGGCCGGTTGATAGGGCAGCACGCTCGGGCCGCCAATTTTCCTTGTGAGCAGGCCGCTGATGGCGAGCGCTGTGTCGCGCACTTCCTCTGCGCCGAGTCGGAACCGCGGGCCGCGGGCGAGCAGCCGGTTTTCGGGATCACGCTCCAGCAGTTCGGGTGTCACCCGGGCCGTCTGACGATACGCGGTGCTCGTGACGATGAGCCTGATGAGGTGCTTTATGTCCCAGCCGCTCTCGCGAAATTCCACTGCGAGCCAGTCGAGCAGTTCCGGATGCTTCGGCCATTCTCCCTGCGACCCGAAGTCGTTCACGGTTTTCACGATTCCGGTTCCCATGATATTCTTCCAAAAGCGATTCACGGTCACCCGCGCCATCAGCGGATGCTGCGGAGCGGTGAGCCATCGTGCGAGCCCAAGGCGGTTCTTCGGAGCGTCGGGCGCCTGTGCCGCCAGATTTGCCGGCACGCCAGGTTCTACTTTCTCGCCGCGCTGATCGTATTGGCCGCGGTTGAGGACGAAGGTGTCGCGGGGCTTCTCCATCTCCTGCATTACCATCACGTTGGGAGTCCGCTTTTGCCCGGCAGCGAGTTCGTCGCGGAGTTGCTTGAGCCGGGCGGCGTCAGTCTGCGCGCCGGAATCCGCAGAGGGCTTTTCAGCGGCAGCGATTTGCGCGGTGAGCGCCTCGATCTTTTTCATCTGTTCGGCCGTTGGCGGGAGCTGGAGCAGTGGCGCGGCGTTGCCTTTACTGCCGTCGAGGCCGTTTTCAGGCACGGCGTTGAAGTAGGCGTAGAGCTGGTAAAAATCGCGCTGCAGAAACGGATCGAATTTGTGATCGTGGCATTCCGCGCAACCAACGGTGAGGCCGAGGAAGACGGTGCCGGTCGTGTTGACCCTGTCCTTAACGTAGGCCGCGAGATATTCCTCTGGAATCGCGCCGCCCTCGAAGTTGATCATGTTGTTGCGCACGAATCCGGTGGCGAGCTTCTGCTCAATGGTCGCGTTAGGGAACAGGTCGCCCGCGAGCTGCCATTCGACAAATTGATTGAACGGCAGGTTTTTGTTGAACGCCTCGATGACCCAATCGCGCCACGGCCACTGGTCGCGGCCCGCATCGAGATGGAAGCCGTGGGTGTCCGCATAGCGGGAGAGGTCAAGCCAGTGGACGGCCATCTTCTCGCCGTAGAGCGGCGAGGCGAGAAGGCGATCAATGAGCTTTTCGTAAGCAGTTGCCGATGGGTCCGCAAGGAAGGCAGCGACTTCGGCGGGCGTTGGCGGGAGCCCGGTCAGATCGTAGGTCGCGCGGCGGATGAGCGTCGTCTTTTCGGCTTCGGGCGAAAATGTAAGACCATCCTTCGCGAGCCGTGCGGCGAGGAAGGCGTCAATGGGATTCCGGATTTGATTCGGCCCGCCAGCCTCAGCCTGTGGGCTGCCTGCGGCAGTCTGTCCCGCTCCGCCCGGCTCGGATTTTGGATTGCCGATTTCCGGAACTGCTGAGCGCTTCGGCGGGATGAAGGCCCAGTGCGATTCATATTTCGCGCCTTGTTCTATCCACTGCTTGAGCAGCGCAACTTGTTCGGGTTTCAAGTGCTTCCCGCTTTTCGGCGGCGGCATCTGCTCGTCGGGGTCGGTCGTGTTCACGCGCGCCCAGGCATCGCTCTGTGCCGGATCCCCCGGGACAAGGGCGCGGGTACCCTCGTTGTCGGCATAGGCGCCCCCGGCGTTGTCGAGGCGGCGGTCGGCTTTGCGCGCGCGTTTGTCGGGGCCGTGGCAGGAGTAGCAGTTCTCCGAAAGGATCGGACGGATGTCGCGGTTGAAGCTGATATCATCGGCGGCGGCATGGGAGAATGTCCCGGTGGAAAGGCCGAAAAAGCACAGGATGAGCGGGCCGCGCGCCGCGCGCCGGCCGAAATGTTCGCCGCTGCCGACACCACCAACCGGGGCGCGGCGCCCTGCGTTACGGATCCTGCCCGCGCAGTTTTCCACCACTCCCCATCGCCCGGGCCGCTGCCCTTTCTGATGGTTCCTCGGAATTTGATTCGATACGGCGCAAAGGTAGTTGCTCATGGGGAAGTCCTTTCGTTTATCAATGCCGCGCCGCGCCGCCGGTGCAAGTCAGGACCGAATGTCTCTTTGGGAATCCGTCCAGTAGCTTGACGTCCGGCAGCTTGACCGCGGCGCACGATCTCCTGCGCTCTGTGCGCCACTGCGGCGCTGGCGCGCGGGCGGATGCTGTGCATGGTGCATCCAATCCTATGCCCATTCATTTCCACCATCCCGCCAGAGTGGCGCTCCTCGCGTCTCTTACCCTCCTGCCAGTCCTGCCGGTTCGCGCCGAGGGTGAATGGAATCCGGATACCACCTTTCCGGCGCTGCCGCCCGCGGAGGCTGTCAAAACCATCGAGGTGCCGAAGGGCTATCACCTCGAATGCGTCGCCAGCGAGCCCATGGTCGAGGAGCCGGCGATGATCGCCTTCGATGGCAATGGCTCGCTCTACGTCTGCGAATGGCGCACCTACATGCAGGACGAGCACGCCACCGGACAGCTCGATCCGGTAAGCCGTGTCGTAAAACTCACTGACACAGACGGTGACGGTAAAATGGACAAGCGTTCCGTCTTCATTGATAACGTCATTCTCCCGCGCTCCGTTCTCCCCATGCACGACCGCGTGCTCGTGTACTTCACCGAATCGGAGACCGTTTGGGCCTATTTCGACGATAACAAAGACGGCGTTTCGGACCGCCGGGAAGTCGCATGGCAGGGGGGCGAAGACCACGGAAATATCGAACATCAGCAAAGTGGACTGCTGTGGAACCTCGACAATACGATCTGCACGAATGACCGTCGGCTGAACTGGAATGGCGGCAAGCTTCAGGCCCTGCGGCACAGCCGCGGGCGCGTCAGTCAGTGGGGCCTCGCCCGCGACGACGATGGCCGGCTCATCTGCACCTGGGGCGGCGGCGCGAATCCCGCCCACAGCTTCCAACTCCCCGCCGGCTATCCAATTCTCGACATCCCCGAGCATGAGCCTGACTACTTCCGTCCGTGGGGCATCTGCCCCGTGTGGGACTTCAGCGACGGCGGCTATGACGTCGAGCGTCAGGCCCAGCTCACTCACTTCTCGGCCGCCTGCGGCCAGAGCGTGGTGCGCAGTCCGCTCTTTCCGGAATGGTATGGCAACTCCCTCGGCTGCGAACCCGTGGGCCGCCTCATCCGCATGACCCGCTACACATGGGAGGATGGCAAGGGCACCGCGCACAACGCCTTCCCCGGAAGCGAATTCGTCCGCGCCAAAGACGGCTACTTCCGCCCCGTCTGGACTGAGAGCGGCCCGGACGGCGGGCTCTACATCGCCGATCTCTACCGCGGCATCATTCAGGAAAAGGAATGGTTCCCCACCGAGGTATCGCCGGAACTGAAGGCCCGCTACGTCGAGGACTACCGCAAGAACAAACTCGCGTTGTGGGTCGAGCGCTATCAGCGCATCAAGCGGTGGGGCATGATCAAAGTCCACCGTCACGGGCGCATTTATCGCCTGCTCCCGGACGGCAAATCCGCCGGCAAACTCCCGCACATGCTCGACGAGACGCCAACCCAACTCGTCGCGCATCTCGCCAGCCCTAACGGATGGTGGCGCGATACCGCCCAGATGCTCATCGTCTCCCGGGGCGACAAATCCGCCGTCCCCGCTCTGGAGAAAATGACGGAGCACGCCGACCTCAACGCCCGCATCCACAGCCTCTGGTCCCTCCGCGGCCTCGATTCCCTGAAAAAGGAAACCGTGCTCGCCGCCCTTGCGGATAAGGAGCCCCGCGTCCGCCGCGCCGCCGTGCAGCTTGCCGAACCGTGGCTCGCGCAGAAAGACGAACCCACCGTCGCGGCCATCAAGCCACTCGCCACCGATCCCGATGCCCGGGTCGCCACCCAGGTCTTCCTTGCATGGCGCTCTGCCGGACAGCCTGGCGAGTTCCCGCCTGGCAACCGCCCGCTTCCGCTCGTTGCCGCTCTGAAAAAGCACGACGACGGCGAGGCTCTGCAAAGCAAGCTCAGCGAGCCGGCCCGCAACGGCCGCCTTGTTTACGAGAGCCTCTGCATGGCCTGCCACGGCCTTGATGGCATGGGCGTGAAAGCCGCCGATTCCATGCTTGCCCCGCCGCTTGCCAAATCCGCATGGATGGCCAACAACGGCAACATTGACGTCCTTGCCCGCATCCTGCTCAAAGGCCAGGCCGGCCCCATTGACGGCGTCGTTTACGGAGCGGGCCTCATGCCCCCTCTGGAGAAAACGCACACTGATGCGCAAATTGCCCACGTCCTCACCTATGCCGGCGAGCGCTGGCACGGCTGGAACCGCGCCGTCACCGTCGAAGATGTTGCCCGCATCCGCAACGAGGCCGCCGGCCGCAACGCGCCGTGGACCCATGACGAATTGAAGGCGCTCAAGAAATAAACCGGTGGCCTGCCAAACGGTGCTCCCGCAGCATGGCCCGGACAACCGGCCGGACCGGCTATTTCCGGCCCAGGCCGAATTCGCTGCCCATGCCGGTGACTTTGCCGTCCTTCAGATGCACTTCGATGTATTTTGAACTGCTCACGGGCTTGCCGGTTTCGTCCTTCAACTCCGCAACCCGCCGTTTCGTCTTCGCGTCGAAAACTTCCGGCGTGTGACAGTAGGCATACCTGCCGTCGAGGCTGAAATTCACCCAGCCGTGGCCGCCGGTGCTGAGCGGCACGCTGGTCACTTCCTTCGGCGGCATTTGTGTGGCATCAAACACGAAGAGCTTCTTTCCCTCCTGATCGCTGATCCACAGTTCGCGCTCATCAGGCGTCAGCGCCGCTCCGTGGGTCCGGTGCGCGATCGGCTCTTTGCCTGCCATCACGCGATGCAGCACTTTGCCGGCGGCCACATCCACGACATCGAATCCCACATGAGCCCCGAGGCAGACATAGGCATATTTGTTGGCATGATCCACGGTGAAGGGAAACACGCCCGTCTCTCCGACCGGTTCCACGGTGCGCACGACACTGGCATCTTTCGCGTCGAAAATTGTCAGGCGAATCTGTGTTCCGAGGAAAAACAGCTTCCCGTCCGCCGACGTCAGGCTGTTGTGAGCCATGGGGCCTGCGGGGATTTGTTTCTTGAGGCTGCCGTCCTCCGCATTGATCACCAGCAACCCGCTGTCCTCCTTCGCCAGCCACCAGCCGGTGGGCGCATAGATCGTCTTCCCGTCAGCGGAAACACAGGAGCGGTCACACCCGGCATCGTAGGTTTTTTCCCAGCGGACAAGGTTCGTCTCCAGGTCAAAGCAGCCCATCCTCCGCTGCGTCGTTCCGAAATAGAGGCACTTGGAAACCGGGCTGCCCGTGAGTCCGCGAACGCCCTCGCCAAAACTGGCAACAGGTATGCGCCTCACAAAACGGTGCCCTTCATCTATGGAAAACACCAGCAGGCCGGCACCGGAGTTGCCTTCGGTCTGCGCGCCATCCGGTGTGGCCACATACAGGAAGCGGCCAGTGTCAGCACCGGTTAGTCCGGCCACATCGCCGAAGAAACACATTAAGACCGCCGGCAGGAGTTTAGAATTCATCATTCCGGCCGATAGTCGCGCCGCTGGCCTGCCGTCATCAGCGCATCTGCGGAAATGGGGGAGCCGTGCAGTAGCGGAATTGGGATAACCACCCGCATATTCGCCTTCCCGTTTACTCACCATCCTGTCGCCTCGACTTTACGGCGAAGGATGCGGTCGCCTGCGGCGATGCAGAGCCACGCACGGCCGGGGCCGGCGAACGCGGCGCTGACGATTTGTTTGCCCGGCGCGGGATGCGTGAGCAGGCCGCACTCGCGTCCGGTGGGATCGAAGATCTGGACCCCGGGTGCGCTGGTGACATACCAGCGGCCTGTGGCGTCGCTGCACATGCCGTCGCCGCCGGATTCCGTTTTATAGGGAGGCGGAGCGTTGAAGGGAAACTGGCCTTTCTCGTCGATCGGGCAGCGAAGGGTCATCACGGGCATACCCGCATCGAGACTGCCGTCGGGGTTCACGCGCCACGCCCAGACACGGCTGCCTTTGTATTCACTGACGGCGAGGGTGCCGCCGTCGGGAGACAGGGCGATTCCGTTCGGTGCGGTGATGCCGCTGGCGGCGGTACGCACGTTCTTCGATTTGATCTCCACGCTGATGACTTCGCCTTTACCGGTGTCGGTGAAATAGGCCCAGCCGTCTTTCGTGACTACGAGATCGTTGGGTGAGACGTTCTGCGCGAGCACTTCGACGGCACCTGTCTTTGGGTCCAATGCGGCAAGGCGCTTTTTGCTTCCCTGGCAGAGAATGATCCGGCCATCCGGTGCCCGTTTGGCACCACTGCCGTTTTCGTCCGTCAGTTTCGTCTTTGTGCCATCCGGAACGACGCGCCATATCCCGCCACCCTTGAGATCGTTGACATAGAGATTGCCGGCTTCATCTCCTGCGAGGCCGTCGGCGAATCCGAAACCCTCCGCGAGTGTCTGCCAGCCTTCGCCTTCGATGAGGAGTTTGTTCAACGTAAGATCGCCGGCGAGATCATCCTTCACTTTGCCGGGCAGGGCGGCGGTCGCTTCTTTGCGCCAAAGCCAGCGCATGGCGTCAGGGAAAATCATGCCGCCCCGGTGGCTGTTGTGACCGAAGCCCTCCTCGAAATCGAACTTCACATCGTAGCCCATATAGGCGAGCGCGGCGTGCATCTGTTTATTGGCGGTGGGCCAGTGACCGAACGGGTTGTCGAGATCGCCGCCGGTGTCCTGAAGAAAGACGCGCAGCGGCTTGCGTTCGGTTTTGCGAATAAGGGACGGATACCGGTTCCCGCCGCGGAGATTCACGAAGCTGCCGATCGTGCTGAGCACGCGGCGGAACTGGTCGGGCCGTTCCCATGCGGCGGTGAAACTGCAAATCCCGCCGCTGCTTGCGCCGCAGAGGCCGCGCCGTTCCGGGTCTTTGCTGACAGGCCACTGCTTTTCCACTTCCGGGATGATTTCCTCCAGCAGGAAGCGGGAGTAGTTTCCACCGAGACCATCGTATTCGAGACTGCGGTTGCTCGCGCTCCATGCGTTCTTCCGGGGTTTGCCGGGTTCGTGCCCGGGATTGATGAACACGGCGACGAGCGGCGGGATGTCGCCGGCGGCGATGAGATTGTCCAGCACCGCGGGCACTCCCCACGCGCCACTGCGGTTTTGATAGTCATGCCCGTCCTGAAAGATCATGAGCCCCGCGCTGCCATCATTCTTATACTGCGCGGGAACATAGACCCACCACTGACGTTCGGTGCCCGGAAAGACACGGCTCGTCCACGCGGGCATCTCCACGACCTTGCCTTCCGGCACGTTGGGCTTTGGCTCGGCATCGGCGTGCCGCGCGGGTTTGCTCTCTGTCGTCGGCGATTCCACCGGCGATGGTTTCGCGGCGGGTTGAAAAGCCCACCGGAGCGCCTGCGGCAACAGCGCGCCGCCGGCCGCACCGCTGTGTCCGCCGCCCGTCATTTCAAAGTGATGCTCGTATCCCGCCCACTTGAGCGCCGCGGCCATGTCCTGATTCGACAGCGGCCAGTGGCCGTGGAGGTTGTCGAGGTCCGACTCTCCTTCCTGCATCCACACCCGGATCGCCTTCGGTTCCTTGCGGCTGGCGCGAATGAGCGCGGGATAGCCGTAGCCGCCGCGAATATTGGTGAAGCTCCCGATGTGCGAGATGACATTTCCGAAAAGGTCGGGCCGCTCCCACGCTGCGGTGAATGCCGCGATGGCGCTGCTGCTCACCCCGCACACCGCCCAGCCGGCGGCGTCGGTGCGCAGATTCACTGTTTTGCGCACGAAGGGAATGATCTCGTCGGAGAGAAAGCGCGCGCCGTCGCCGTTCGGCGTGTCGTATTCATAACTGCGCGTGCTCCGTGCTTTTGCACCCGGAAGCGTTGGTGCGATGTTTCCGGGGTTGATGAAGATGGCGCACGTCACCGGCAGTTCCCCGGCGGCGATCATGTTATCCAGCACGATGGTGGCACGCGCCCCACCGTCTTTCTTCAGGTAGCCGGCACCATCGAGGAAGATCACGCAGTTCGCCGGCTGCTCTGGTTTGTATTGCGCCGGGAGGTAGATCGCCCCGTCGCGTTCCGTGCC
Organism: Verrucomicrobiota bacterium; assembly: GCA_031414455.1. Lineage (GTDB taxonomy): Bacteria > Verrucomicrobiota > Verrucomicrobiia > Verrucomicrobiales > V1-33 > V1-33. The sequence continues at coordinate 4,674 of JANNVM010000346.1, read as the reverse complement.
GGGATACACTTTCGATTCCGTCCAGCGAAACGGTTCCACTTTCCCCTCCGCTGCGCCGGCTTTCGGTTTCGCTGTTTCCGACAGGGCCGGGATGTCCCGTGCCGTAAGCACGGGAGCATTGAGGGCAGGCAGGGAGAGCAGCAGTGACAGGCGGGCGATTCTCATGCCTCGCAGTGGAATGCCCCTCCGGGTTCTGCAAGCCGCCTGCGAAACCGCGAGCGCGCACATTTTTCCGTCAACATTCCGCGGGGCAGGGAACCGACTCCCAACGCTTTGCCGGCTGTGGCGCTGCTCCCGGTTCACGCAGGAGCGGAGGAAGCAATTGCTTGATCACGATGCGCGTAAGGCTATTCTCCAGACGTCGCCGCCCCCGCGATTTCGCAATAACCTCTCCTCTCCGTTATGAAAAAATCACTCGTCGTTCTGACTGCCGGTATCCTCATTGGGGGCGGTGCTGTGTTCGCATGGACCGAACTGCGGACCCGGGAGGCCGTTGGCGAAATGACCGATGCTCTCGACAGGCGCGACGCTGATCTTGCCAGACTGAAGGCGGACCTCGCCGGCGCGCGCAGCGCCACAGAGTCGCTCCGCAGGCAGTTTGAGAGTGCTGGAGTGGACCTTTCGCCGGTGAAGGAAAACGAACTCGACATCCAGCGCCTGCTCAATGACGCCCGTCCGCTGATGAAGTCGCTCGCGCTGATGTTTGGCGAGCAGCGGAAGATGATGACGGAGCGCTTCATCAAAGGCATGGCGGATAAGCTGGCGGCTGAGATGGGCCTCACTGAGGAGCAGACGCAGGAGATGATGGCGCACTTCCTCAAGCTCGATGAAGAGAATTTTGCGAAGATCAAAGCGATGCTCGACCGGCCCCTGACGATTTTGGACGTCTTCACGGTGATGAAGGACATGAACCCGCAGAAGAGCATGGACGATTACGTGATGACGAAACTGACGGACGAACAGAAAAAATCCTGGGAGAGTCAAAAGCTGGAAACGAAGGCGCAGCAACTTGAGCGGACGGCCACGCGCCAGCTTGATCGCATGAGCGCACTGAACCTCGACGAGCAACAGAAGGATCAGGTGTTCGACATTCTGGTGAAGAAAAATCCGCAGTATGATGCTGCCCTGACTGTTGAAGGACTTGAAAGCGGCGGTGTGGCGCTGGAGGACGGAAAAAGTCAGGACGAGGCGATCGTGGCACTCCTTCGCGAGGACCAGATGGCCGATTGGAACAAAATGCAGGAGCGCCAGAACAACGAAAAGAAACGGTGGTCGGACGCCCTCGGCGGATTTGACCCGACTCAATTCTTCCAGGGCATGGGTGGCATGGGCCTTGGGGGTCGCGGAGGCCGCCGGGGCCAGTAGGCCTTCTCAACGGTGGGATTCCTCGAAAGGTTCTTCCAGGCCACAAAGTGCCTGAGAGCGGTATTCCGTCGGGTTATTTAATCCCGCTGGTGCGGATACTCTCAATGATGATCTATGAATACGAGAAATTAGTTGCCGCGCATCAATGGAATGTTATACTGACTCGAAATACCAGAAATCGTTTCTCTTATGTCCAGCACCGCCCTTGCCGACCGCGTCGCCCGTGAACACGAAGCCCATACCGGGCGCGACGTGCTCGCCGAAAGTATCCGGCTGAAGAGCAATTTCCCTCACCTTGCGACCTACCCGTCGAAGACGCGGCTCTACGGCACCATGGACCGCTACACCGCACACCTCCGCGGTCAGACGATTCTCGACTACGGTTGCGGGCGCGGGGAGATGAGCATGAAATACCTCGCCAACGGCGCGAAAAAAGTCGCCGCCATCGACATTTCCGAAGTCTATGTCGAAGACCTCCGCCGGCAGGCCCGGGCCGCCGGGATTGCCGAAAACCGCTGCGATTTCCGGGCGATGGATGCGCACAAACTCGATTTCCCTGACGCTTCATTCGATCTTGTCGTCGGCTACGGCATTCTCCATCACCTTGATCCCGCCGTCGCCTTTTCGGAAATCCATCGCGTGCTCAAGCCCAGTGGTCGCGTGCTCCTCCAGGAACCGCTCGCGGACAATCCGCTGCTGAAGATCTTCCGCAAAGCGACGCCCGATGCCCGAACCGAGGATGAAGCGCCCTTCACCGGCCAACAGGTCCGTGCCCTGGAAAATCAACTCGGCTGGCGCACGGAGTCCGTTTATTGCGGCGTGCTCGAAATGCCGGTGTCGCTCCTCACCTCAAAGCTGATGCGCTCGCGGCCGGATAACTTCCTCCTCCGCTGGACCGACAAGGTGGAAGCGTGGCTCCACCGCCGGCGCTGGTTGCTCGCATGGAATCAATACATCGTCTTCAACCTCGTGAAGGCGCAGCAGGGCTGACGAAATCCCGGCCCTTCCGCGCAGACGCAGAGTGGCTTTAGCGCCGGATTTCAGAGTCAGGGTGAAGAAGGCAAGGCTCCGGGGGCGACCAATTGCCAGCACGGCAAGCGTGCATTATCCTGTTGGCAATTTCCAGTATCATGGAATTGAATCCAGCCATCCACTTCCCCCCGACCCATGAAAGCTCTTGTCAAAAAAGAATCCGCGCCCGGCCTTTGGCTTTGCGACATGCCCGAGCCGGTCATGGGCATCAACGACGTGATGGTGAAGATCCGGAAGACGTCCATCTGCGGCACTGACCTGCACATTTATAAATGGGACGCGTGGGCACAGCGAACGATTCGCCAGGGAATGATCGTGGGCCACGAATTCTGCGGGGAAATTGTTGCCGTGGGCAGCAATGTGCGTGACTTCAAAGCCGGCGACCTCGTGAGCGGGGAGGGCCATCTTGTGTGCGGACACTGCCGCAACTGTCTCGCCGGCCGCCGCCATCTCTGCGCGCATACCCGTGGCATCGGTGTGAACACCGACGGTGCGTTCGCGGAATACCTGGCACTTCCCATGACCAATGTCTGGCTGGCGGATCCGAAAATTCCCGAGGAGATCATCTCCTGTTTCGATCCCTTGGGCAACGCCACACACACCGCGCTGTCCTTCGATGTACTTGGCGAAGATGTTCTCATCACCGGCGCGGGGCCTATCGGTTGCATGGCAGCGGCCATCGTGAAACACGCCGGTGCGCGGCATGTCGTTGTCACCGACATCAATCCGTGGCGTCTCGAACTCGCCAAACGCATGGGGGCCACCCGCACCGTGGATGTCACCAAAGAAAATCTCCCGGACGTGCAGCGGGAACTGGGCATGCATGAGGGCTTCGATGTCAGTCTCGAAATGTCAGGCTCACCGGCGGCCATGAATGCCATCGTCGAAAACGCCTGCCACGGCGGCCGCATCGCCATTCTGGGCATCTTCCCCGAAAAGTTCGCCATCGACTGGGACAAGGTCATTTTCAATATGCTCACCATTAAAGGCATCTACGGCCGTGAGATGTACGAGACGTGGTACAAGATGACCATGATGATCCAAACCGGCCTCGATATTTCACCGGTCATCACGCACCGCCTGCATTACACCGAGTTCGAGGCCGGCTTTGAAGCCATGAAGTCCGGCCACGCCGGCAAGGTGGTGCTGGATTGGACGGCGTAGGCCCCGCTCGCTGCGAAACGAAAGCGCCAGCGGCGGACCGCTGGCGCTTTGCTCGGGAAGCATTCCCTGACGTTTTGCGTCACTGTGAGATCAATTATTTCGCCCCCGCGGAAACCAAGTTCGAGTAAGCGGAAAACCCTGCGGCATTGTAGGCGCGCATCCGATAGGAATAGGACGTCAGCCTCGCAGTGGAGGCATCGGTGAAAGCCGTGGTGTTCACCGGCAAAGTCCCCAGCACCTGCCAGGCAGCGGTGCCGGTTTGACGTTCCAGCTGGAATAGGTCCTCGTTGTTGGATTTATCGACCCAAGTCAGGCTGATCCCGCCTTGTGTGAGTGCCCTCGCCTTCAGGCTGGTCGGTGCGGCGGGAAGGGTAATTGCTGGTATGGACACCGCAGAACCGCCGTTGGCGCTGGCATACGCCGAACTTCCCCCGGGGTTGTAGGCTTTAACCCGATAGTAGTAGGTAGTTCCGGGCCGCGTCGTCCGGTCGGAATAACTGGTGATATTCCAGCCCACCGTGTCTTCCAGAACATACGCCTGTCCGGCGGCCGCACGCTCAATGGCAAATCCCCACTCGTTCCCTGATTGATCGTTCCACGTCAAATCCACGCGTCCGCTGGAATTTAGGACCGCCTTGTAATTCGCCGGGGCGGCGGGCGCGGGCAGCGTGGTCGGGGCAATGCTCATGAGTGCCGCAGCATCCACGCGGCCGCCGGTTACCGTCAGCCCGTTCAGCGACGATGTTGGCGCACAAGTGGTGAGAAGATCATAGCGGATCTGTGCCGCAGTGGCTCCTGGATGAGTCGTAGCGTAGAGCGCGACCGCGCCGCTGACGTGTGGTGCCGCCATGGAGGTCCCGCTTTTAGGGGCGTAGCTGTTCGTCGGAAATGTCGACACTATGTCCACACCTGGCGCTCCGAGATCGACTGAGGCCAGCCCATAATTAGAGAAACTCGCTAGATTCCCGACTTGGTCAATCGCCGCTACCGAGATAACCGCGTCATAGCCCGCGCCGGAGGTGGTGTCAAAATTGGCGGGATAGCGTGGAGTCACATCGTTATTCGACAAGTAGTTGGAGGCTGACGCAAAGACGAGAATATTCGCCTGGGCAG
>JANNVM010000345.1:0-31011 GCA_031414455.1 Verrucomicrobiota bacterium | reverse complement strand
CGAAGGCGGATTACGCTATGAATATGTCGCTGGCGTCGAAGATGCTGGTTTAGTGGAACGTCACCGGATCAGTCCCGGCCTGACATGGTATGCGAACCGTCTGCGCAGCGCCTGGTTACGGGTCCAGGGCAATTTCGATGATATCGCCGGCGCCGGGCGGGAGAGTTCGGTGTGGCTGGGATTTGGCGTGAATTGGGGCGGGCCGGAGGTAAGGTGACCGTGCCATGCATCGCCTCATCCTCATATCGCTTCTTCTATCCATCGTCACGCTTCATGCGGCCATTACGGCTACAGGATCGAAAGCCGCTGCCGTCACGGTGCATCCCGCAGCGACGGAGGCCGCGCTCGATGCAATGCGGCGCGGCGGCAATGCCGTGGACGCCGCGGTCGCCGCGGGCCTGATGCTGGGGGTGGTGGACGGACACAATTCCGGAGTGGGTGGCGGCTGTTTTATGCTGGTCCGTGCCCCCGATGGAGTGGTCACGGCGTTCGATGGCCGGGAAACGGCTCCTGCGGCGGCGACGCGCGATATGTTTATGAAAGAGGGCAGGGCGGAGCCGGCGCTGTCGCAGTCCGGTGCGCTCGCGGCGGGAGTGCCGGGATCACTGGCGGTGTATGAGTCAGTGACGCGGAAGTTTGGCCGGCGGCCGCTGGCGGAGGCGCTGAAGCGGGCGGCGGATGTGGCGGCGAACGGGTTCACCATTTCAGAAAGTTACGCCGCCCGGCTCAAGAGTGTGGTGGCGGAACTCGCGAAATTTCCCGCATCCCGGGCGATTTTCCTGACACCTGACGGCGAACCGCTGGCAAAGGGAACGCTGTTAAAGCAGCACGATCTCGCGCTCAGTTACCGCGCGATGGCGGAGCATGGCATGGCGTGGTTCTACGGCGGACCGTTCGCAGAGGCGACGGAGAAGTGGATGAAGTCCAGCGGTGGAATTCTCACGGCGCAGGACTTTCGCGATTATCATCACGCCCTGCGCGAGCCGCTGCGCACCACCTTTCGTAAACAGGAGATCATTGGTTTTCCACCGCCCTCCAGCGGTGGTGTGCATGTGGCGGAAATACTGAACATCCTTGCTGCCAGGGAAACGCCGTTCCGTCTGATAGGGGCGGACGACATTCATTTCACCGTCGAAGCGATGAAACTGGCGTTTGCCGACCGCGCCCACTGGCTGGGTGATCCGGATTTTGTACCCGTGCCGCGCGGGCTCGTCTCTGCTGACTACGCCCGCAACCTCGCGACAAAAATAGATCCTCTCAAAGTAACATCCGTGGCACAGCACGGAACTCCGGAGCGCGCGGCGGATGATATTTTCGGAAAGCACACCACACACTTCTCCACCGCGGATGCCGGGGGCTGGTGGGTCGCCTGTACCGCCACGGTGAACACCACGTTTGGGTCCAAGGTGGTCATTCCCGGCACCGGCATCGTATTGAATAACCAGATGGACGACTTCTCGATTCAGCCGGGTGTGCGCAATGCCTTCGGTTTGACAGGCGCAGAGGCGAACGCCGTCGCGCCGCGGAAGCGTCCACTCTCCAGCATGGCTCCCACCCTTGTCCTGCGCGACGGGCAACCGTTCCTTTCGCTCGGAGCGGCCGGAGGCCCGACGATCATTTCGCAAGTGACGCTTTCCATCGTCCGGGTCCTCGATGGTGGTCTTGCGCTCAATTACGCGCTGGCAGCGCCGCGTTTCCATCATCAGTGGAGTCCGGACGAACTTCGCATCGAATCCGCGGCCGGCAGGGAAGTGATCGCTGACCTTCGCGGGCGCGGTCACAAACCCGATAGCGTCTCCGCTCTGGGTGCGTGTCATGGCATCATGCGCCTGCCCGATGGCCGCTTCCTCGCCGCCGGCGATCCCCGGGTGCCGGGAAGTGCGGGGGCCTTTTGAAGTGAATCATTCCCGCCTGCTGAAGAGCAGCGACGCCTGGAATCCCCAAAAGGCGGTGGAATTACTGAGCGTGTGCCTGAGGCCGTCCGCCTCGCCGCCATTGGAAAATGAGAGAGACGCGCAGGCGGAGTCTATGCCGTTACAGGGATAAGCCGGCGGCAGAGCCCGGCGGCGCAGCGCTTCGAGGCAGAGAATCGCTTCCAGCGCCGGGGTGGCTCCGAGACAATGACCGGTGACGGATTTGCTGCTGGAGCACGGTGGAGTGACAGGGCCGAAGACGGCGGTGATGGCCGCTGCTTCCGCCGCGTCGTTGGTCTGAGTGCCCGTGCCGTGAGCATTTATATAGCCGATATCACGGGGCTCGAGACCCGCGAGGGACAGGGCTGCGCGCATGGTTCGCTGAAGTCCGGCGCCTTTTGCGGTCATGCCGGCGAGGCCCTCCGGATCCATGCCGAGGCCCCACCCGCTGAGCACGGCGAGGGGCGTCACGCCGCGGCGCTCCGCAGAAGAAAGGGATTCCAGGACGAGCATTCCCGCGCCCTTTCCGGGGACGAGCCCGGTGCGGTCCTGACAAAAAGGACGGCAGAGGGATTTCGCATCATCGCTGCCGTGTGCGAGCACACCCGCGGCTTCCAGTCCGGCAAAGACGATGGCATTCAGGGCTTCGTCCGCCCCGCCGGCGAGCATGATATCCGCATGGCCGAGGGCGATTTGTTCCGCCGCCGCGGCGATGGCAAACGCTCCGGAAGCGCACGCTGCGCCCACCATCCATGAAGGACCGCGCGCACCGAGCACCTGCGCCAGCGCACCCGCAGCGGCGGCCAGTGTCATCGTCGCCGCCATGGTTGGTTTCACCCGGCGTCCGGCCCGCAGCAGGGCGTGCGCCTCCTCCCATTTTTGTTTGGGACCGCGCGACGTGCCGCAGATGACGCCAAGCCTTGTATTGTCAGGAACTCCTGCCAACAACCGCGCCTGCCGGGCGGCCTGATGCGCGGCTTCGAGGGCAAACTGTGCCCCGGGATCGAGACGCCGCGCCATGCCGGACCATGCATGGCCCGTCCAGTCGAACGGCGCGACGGCGCAACCCGCCCGGCGCTTCGTGCCTCCCGCGGGAAGCGGGATTTCCATCCAGCACGCGGGTGATTTTTTCTCCGCCGCCGCCGTCCACAGCGCCTCTGCATCAGGTCCCGCGGCACTCACCGCGCCCGCGCCCGTAATAACGACGGGATCGTGGTGCAGGAGGAGCGTGAGGCGGGAGGCGGGCTGGGGCATAATGGTCAGTAGTGTCACGGCCAGGTAAAAGCAGGCGCCGCCCTGAGCAACCCGCCATTCCACCCCCTGCCCCCGGCACTTTCCACTTTCCACATCCGGCAATCCACTCTTCATCAGCGGCCATGTCTCTCCGCCTGTATGACACTCTGGAACGCCGCCTGCACGAACTCTCGCCAATGGATGGCGACACGTTTCGTTTCTATTGCTGCGGGCCAACGGTGTACGGGCCGGCGCATATCGGAAATTTCCGCACCTTCGTGCTGCAGGACCTCTTCCGCCGGGTAATGGAACTCGGCGGAGTGATGACGAAGCATGTCCGCAACATCACTGACGTGGACGATAAAACGATCCGCGATTCGCTGAAAGCCGGGAAGTCGCTGGGGGAGTTCACGGATGGCTGGAAGGCGCAGTTCCACGCTGATTGTACGGCGCTCAACTGCCTGCCGCCGCACGTCGAGCCCGGCGCGGTGGATCATATTCCGCAGCAGATCGTGATGATCGAAACGCTCATCGCGAAAGGCCACGCCTATCATGCGGCTGACGGCTCGGTGTATTTCAAGGTGGCCTCCTTTGAAAACTACGGACGGCTTTCGCACCTCAAGGAGCGCGAACTGCGGATGTCCGCCGCCACGGCTGACGACGAATATGAGAAAGACACATTGGCCGATTTCGCCCTGTGGAAGGCGCGCAAGCCGGAGGATGGGCCTAACTTTTGGCCGGGTCCGTGGGGGGAGGGTCGTCCGGGATGGCACCTCGAGTGCTCCGCGATGACACGGGCCTATCTGGGTGACACCTTCGACCTCCACAGCGGCGGCGTGGACCTCATCTTTCCGCATCACGAGAATGAGATCGCGCAGAGCGAATGCTGCACCGGCCACGAATTCTGCCGGCACTGGTTTCACATCACTCACCTGCTGGTGGACGGAGCCAAGATGTCGAAGAGTCTCGGCAACCTTTACACTCTCGCGGATCTGGAGACGAAAGGCTTTACCGCCGGCGAATTGCGCTATGTGCTCGCCGGTGCGCACTATCGGGCGCAGTTGAACTTCACACTTGATTCACTCACCGCTGCGCGTTCGGCGCTGGGGCGAATCGCCCGGGTGGAGAAGGCACTGGCTGCCCGTGCTGACGCCGGAGCGCTGCCTGCTTATGAATCGCTGCGCGGAGCCGGCCCCGGGCCGTTCGCGATGGCATGGGAGTCTCTGAACAACGACCTCAACACCGCCGAGGCGCTCGGTCATGTGTTTGTGACACTGAAGTCATTGAAACCGGAATTGTTGTCGCCGGAGGAAGCGGCGGCTGCGTATCGCGGCCTGCACTTTATTCTTTCGGCTTTCGGCTTCGTGCTGCCGGCGGAGGCCGAACAACTGGAAGTACCGGAGGACATCCGTTTTCTCGCAGAGAAGCGGTGGGCTGCGCGCACGGCGAAAGACTGGCCGGCAGCCGACGTCCTGCGCAAGGAACTCGACGCGGCAGGCTGGCTGATGAAGGACGGCAGGGAAGGGTATGAGTTGAGCCGGAAGCCGTGATGGCTCACGCCTGCGTCTCCTGGTAATACCTGCGCGGCACGGCGGGCGGCAGTTCAGCACAGGTCATGCCGGTCTCCAATTCACCGGCGGTGCGGGTGGAGTTTGGCAGATGGCGGGGACAGTGGCTGGTGATTTCATTGCCAAAAGGGAAGGACTCAGCGGGCGCGGCGGATTTTGTCGAGCAGCACGGCGGCGAGGAGGACCATGCCGAGCACGATCTTCTTAGCGAAGGGATCGACATTCTTGAGGTTCATTCCGTTTTGGATCACGGCGATGGTGAAGGCTCCGATGAGGGTGCCGAACATTTTGCCCTTTCCGCCACTGAGGCTGGTGCCGCCGACGACGACGGCGGCGATGACGTAGAGTTCATACATTTCGCCAAAGGTGCCGGAGCCGCTCGTGAAGAGTGAAGCCATGAGCACGCCGCCCAGTCCGGCGAGCAGAGCACTCGCGATGTAGGCGAACATGAGCACCCGCTTCACCGGGATTCCCGACAGCCGCGAGGCCTCGCTGTTGCCGCCGACGGCGTAAAGGTAGCGCCCCATCGTCATGCGCGACATCATTGCGTGTCCGAGCACGTAAAGGATGAACATCAGCACCACGGCATTCGGCAGGCTGAAGAAATCCGCGCCGCGGCCCAGCCAGATGAAGGAATCAGGGATCTGATTGATCGTCTGCCCGCCGGCCAGTTTGAAGGCGAGTCCGCTGGCAACGAACATGATGGCCAGCGTGACGATAAACGGCGGCAGCCGGAATCGCGTGATCATGAATCCGGAGAAGGCACCGAGGGAACCGCAGGCCAGGATGGCCGCCAGGCTGGCAAGGATCATGCCGGCCGCCGTTGCTTCCACGCCTCCGGCAAAATCGCGGATGAACCTGGCGGTGAGCACCGCCGACAGGGCGATGAGGCTGCCCACCGAGAGGTCAATGCCGCCGGTGATGATGACCATCGTCATGCCGATGGCGATGATCGCGATGATCGCGATCTGGTTGGCGATATTGAGCAGATTCGCCACATTTAAAAAGGTGGGCCAGCGATAGGTCCGCGGCGTGACAATGCGCGGTTCGCCGATTTGGGGGAAGTCTTTCGCGGCATCGGTAACGACCAGCCAGGTTCCGGATGACAGCGTGCAGGCAATGGCATCCAGTTTTACTCCTGAGGCAGCGATCTTCTGCAGCGCTTCCCGCGCATTCTGCGGCTTGCCCTGCGCCTCACCCAGCACCTGTGCGCCGGAGGCTTTCAGTTGGCGCACAAGTGCCGGGACAAAGCCGGCATCGTCCGGCAAATCCCCCGCGACGATGAGGACCCGGGGGGATTTTCCCAACTGCGCTTCAATCTCCTCCGCCACCTGAGCGGCACCGGTCCCGCCGTCCGGTGACTGGTCACTGACGGTGAGGATGCTAAAGAGGGCGCATAGCAGCAGGAGCACAAAGATCATCCCGTATTCCGCGGTGAACCGCCCCGCGAGGGACTTCAACCTGCGAAAGGAGCTTGCGCCGCGAGGGGAGTGATCGGCTCCGCGCTTCGCGATCCAGCGGGATGGATCGTCCATGGGTGCAGGCTATTTGAGTTCCGGGTCCTTTTCCGCGTCGGCTTTGCGGTAGAGGCTCGTGGGAATGAGCATCTGCGGCGGAAGCGTCTCGCCCTTCGAATGCCGCACGATGGCATCCACGATTTGCACTCCCATCTTCACGGGAAACTGGATAGGGTCCGCGTAGATTTTCCCGTCCTTGATCGCCTGCTTGCCCTCCGGCTGGCCGTCGAATCCAACAATGATGATCTGGTCCGCCCTGCCGGCCTTCTCAAGAGCGGCCCGCGCGCCGAGTGCCGCGGGATCGTTGATCGCGCGAAGATGCCCCGCAGGCCGGGTTGCGCCTGCAAGGCGTCCTCCGCGGCCTTGTAGCCCATGTCTTTAGCCCCGCCGGATTCGAGTTCGCTCACGATCTCAATCTTCGCTTTGCCACCGGCATTGTGAGCATTGATGACTTCCGTGAATCCCTTCACCCGGAGGATGCAGGACTCGGCCTGCTTGAGGTGCAGCACCGCGATCTTTCCGCCGGCTTCACCGAGTGCTTCAATCATCGCGTGCGCTGCCTCCTTGCCGCCGCCGTAGTTATCGGTGGCCACTTGAGTGACAATTTTCACCCCTGGTTCGTTGCACGGGATGTCCACTGTGAAGACCGGGATGCCCGCGGCATTCGCCTCCTGGATCACGGGGATGATGGACTTGGAATCACACGGGCTGAGCACGATGGCGCTCACCTTTTGCACAATGAAATCCTTGATCTGGTTACCCTGTTTCGCGACGTCCTTATCACCGCTGAGCACGATGGCCTGATAGCCGTGTTTCGCGCCTTCAGACGTGATATTGTCGCCGATGACCTTGAAGAACGGATTGTCCAGCGTGAGCAGCGAGACCCCGATCAGGCCGCGGCTTTTCGCGACGGTGGAGGAATTGCCAGTGTCGGATGATTTGTCGCATCCGGTGATCAGCAGCGGCGCGGAGGCGAGGAACAGGAGAAGGCGGCGTTTCATGGTGATGGTGTCGCAGGGGAGTTAATAGAGGGAAGTGTCCGTTGAGGGCAGAAATGATTGGCGGGCAGAAGGAGGAGGCATCCATGCCGGGGAGACGGTGCCGGTTTGGTGGCTGCCCGCGGTATTAGCAGGGGAGCCCGGGCGCGGCAAGGCGAGGATACTGGCAAACGGGATTCAGCTTCCCTTCGATGGGAGCGGGTCTCCGCGGATCAGCTCCTCATTGACGATTCCGTTTCAGTCCCGGGTTCCATACCCGGGGCCGCCCGGGTACTTTTGCTGAAATGGAAAACGCCTGGCAGGCACGGCTTGCTGTTGCCGCGGCCTCAGCCTTCGCCGCCGTGCTGTATCCGCCTTACAAATGAGTTGCCTGTTTCCTGCGGCAACGGACATTGTGCGGCATGAACTCCCTGAAAGCTTCCGCCATGCGCGTGCAGTTTTGGGGCACGCGAGGATCCCTCCCCCGACCGGGACCGGCGACGATCCGGTATGGTGGAAACACGGCCTGCGTGCAGGTCACTTCGGCAGCCGGAACCATGGTGGTCATTGATTGTGGCACGGGCATCAGAGATCTCGGTGTGGCCCTGACAGCCGGTGGGATGAAAACCCGGCGCGGCAGTATCGTCATCACCCACACGCATTGGGACCACATCCAGGGGCTGCCGTTTTTCGCCCCGCTCTTTGTGCCCGGGAATGAGTGGGATATTTACGCGCCGCGCGGGCTTGGTCAGTCTGTGCGCGAGACCCTTGCCGGGCAGATGCAGTACACCTACTTCCCGGTCTCGCTGGAGGAAATGGGCGCGAAGATCCGCTACCACGAATTGGTTGAAGGAGTGTTCGAAATTGATGACATCAAGGTGACCACTCACTACCTCAACCACACGGCGCTGACCCTCGGCTACCGGCTTGAGGCCGGCGGGGCCTCGGTGGTTTATGCCTGTGATCACGAGCCGTTCGCAAAACAAATCGACGGACCGCAGGAGGAGTTTTGTCAGGGAGACCGCCGGCATATTGAGTTTCTCGCCGGGGCCGATCTGGTGATTCACGATGCGCAGTTCACCGCCAGGGAATACCGGGAGAAGGCGGGCTGGGGGCACAGTCCGATGGAATATGCCATCGCGGTGAGCCGGGCCGCGGGCGCCGGGCGCCTGGCGTTCACCCATCACGATCCGATGCGCGACGATGACGATATTGACCGGCTCGTGCAGGAACTGCGCCTGGCACAGAAAGATGAATCTCAGGCACTGGAATTCTTCGCCGCCGCGGACGGGATGATCGTGGATGTTGCGCCGCGAGGCGGCTTTAAACTGCTCCCGGCTGCCGTTGTCGAAGTGGCGGATGTTTCCGAAATACCGGCGGTGGTGGAGCACTCCGTGCTGCTCGCGCTCGCCGACCCCGTGCTCGCCGGTTCGCTCGCTGACGCGGTGCTGGCCAACAAATTGCGGCTCTTCAAAGCTGCGGACGGCGAAACCGCTCTGCGCATGGCCCGGGAGCATCATCCTTCGCTGGTCATTCTGGCGAGGGATCTGCCGGGCCTGGACGGTCTCAGTGTCTGCCGCGCACTGCGTGCCGATGGAGACAGCGGACCGGAGGATTTGCCCATCGTCATCGTCTCCTGCCAGGAGGATCCCGCCGGCGGCATGGACGCTGGCGTGACCGACTGGCTCACAACGCCCGTCTCCAGCACCTACGTGCGCACTCATATGCAGGCGTGGATCATGCATTCCTCGTGCCGGTGGAAACGCGCCCCGGGGCCCCCGGACGAAGCAATCCGGCTCGCGGCCCTGCGGGGGATGAACATTCTCGACTCCGCACCCGAGGAGCGGTTCGACAGAATCACCCGCATCGCTGCGGCGGTCGCCAATGTGCCGATCGTCTTTATTTCCCTCGTGGACGAAGGCCGTCAGTGGTTCAAATCCTGTGTCGGAGTGACGACTCCGGAAACCTCACGGGATGCCGCGTTCTGCGCCCACGTTGTGGCCAGCGGCGAGCGTTTAATCGTTTCCGATACTCTGCTGGATGCAAAGTTTGCGGACAATCCGCTGGTCACCGGCGAGCCGCGCATCCGTTTTTATGCCGGATTTCCGCTGATCCTTCCCTGCGGCAGTTGCCTCGGTACACTCTGCTTCGTGGACACCCGCCCGCGGCACTTCTCACCTGACAGTCTCCGGATATTTCAGGATCTTGCGAACCTTGCCCTTCAGGAAATCCTGACAGGTCCCGCCCGGCAGTTCCCGGATTCCGGAGGATTCGTCCGCAGTCAGGAGCATCCGGCAGTCTTAAAATGATACGGCGGTTGCGGTCGGGGCAGCTTCGGTTTTCTAACTGTGAGCGAGTGTCGTTTCGCCTTCCCGCCGGCACCGTATTCCGGGGCGGCATTTGTGAATTGCGGAGCGGTTCCGGTGGAGGTAATGCTGCCATGCTCATCCCATGTGGTCCCGCTTTCTTCATACTCTTCACTGGCATCGCGCCGCCGTTGCCGGCCTAGCGGCGACGCTCCTGTTATCGGGCTGCCGGCGGGAAGGGGCTGCGGGCAAAAGCGGGATTGAAATTCTTTGCGCCGCTGCGCTGAGGGTGCCGGTGGAGGAAGCCGCCCGGTTATATGAAGCGGAGGGCCTCGGAAAGGTATACCTCCAGTTCGGGGGATCGCAGGCGATGCTGTCGGCGCTGGAGGTGAGCGGGAAAGGTGATGTCTTCCTGCCGGCGGACGGGAGTTATGTTACCACAGCGGAGGCGAAGGGCCTGGTGCGCGAGACGGTGGCGCTCGCGGGGATGAAGGCAGTGATCGCCGTGGCCAGCGGCAATCCGCGCGGCGTTCACAGCATGGAGGATTTACACAGGGACGGTGTGCGTGTTGTGCTGGCGAATCCGGAACTCGCAGCGATCAGTCAATTGGCCTCAAAGGCTTTGCCGGCACAGACGTGGCAGGCGCTCGCGTCGCGCGCCGTGGCCATGAAACCGACGGTGAATGATGTGGCCAACGACATCGTGCTGGGCGCGGCGGATGCGGGCATCGTCTGGGACGTGACCGTGCGGCAAACGCAGGGATTGGAGGCCGTGGCCGTGCTGGAGTTGGAGCCGGCGAAAGGCCAGGCCGCGGGGGCAGTTGCTGCTGCGGGCACCCAGCCGGCGGCAGCGCTGCGCTTCCTCCGCTGGCTGGCATCGCCGGAGAAAGGCGGGCCGGTCTTTTCCAAACACGGCTACACCGCCGTGCCCGGCGACGGGTGGGAAGAAAAGCCAGCGCTCACGCTCATGGCTGGTGCCATGCTGCGTCCAGCCATTGAACCTGCTCTAGCGGAATTCGAGCAGCGCGAGGGCTGCCGTGTGGAGCGCGTGTATAACGGCTGCGGCATCCTCGTCGGTCAGATGAAAGCCGCCGGGCCGGGCGATGTCTTTTTCGCCTGCGACACATCCTTCATGACGCTGATGACGGATGTCTTTCCTGACCCGGTGGAAATCTCCACCAACCGTCTCGTCATTCTCGTTCCAAAGGGGAACCCCCGCAGCCTTGGCACGCTGCAGGACCTCGGAAAGGATGGGCTGAAAGTGGGCATCGGCCATGAGAAACAGTGCGCGCTCGGCCTCATCACCCAGACCACCCTCACACAAAGCGGACTGCGCGATGCGGTCATGAAAAACGTCGCCGTCCAGGCGCCCGCTGGCGATCTGCTGGTGAATCAACTCCTCGCCGGCGGCCTCGACGCCGCCGTCACTTTCGTCAGCAACGCCGCCGGCCCGGCGGACAAACTGGACGCGATCGCCGTTGATCTCCCCTGCGCCACCGCCACGCAGTCACTGGGGATTGCGAAAGGCACGAAGTTCCCGCAACTCGCCGCAAGGCTGAGGAAAGCGCTGAGAAGCGCCCAGTCGCGGCAACGGTTTGAAGCGCTGGGATTTGGGTGGCGCACGCCGTAGTCGTCACCTCGCAGCCCTGTCATCGACCTGCAGATCAAGCTGTTCGCCGTGGGGGGCGGCAGGTGATATTCAGCGCGGTGCGGTATGTCCCGCTCCCGCGCGAACGGGAGCAAGATTCCTTTCGCTCCCGGCGGCGGTCGGGGTATAGCAGGGGCCGGTTTCATCCGGGTCACCGGGCACTCCGCTGCTTGTGATGAAACCGTCATGGCTCCCCAATTCACTCTTATGACACCGTCTTCCTTTTTCATCCGACTGTCTGTCGCCGCCGTCTTTGGCGTATTCAACCCGGCCTCCATGGCGGCGACAGGGGATGTGGATGCGACCTTCAATCCTAATGCGGGCAGCCGGGTGCTGAGCACGGCGATGCAGGAAGGCGGAAAGATTCTCGTGGCCGGGGATTTCACCAGCGTGGGCGGCCAGCCGCGCAGCCGCATGGCCCGGCTCAACCAGGACGGCACGCTTGATCCTGGCTTCGCCCCTGACGTGAACGACACCGTGGCTTGCATGGCGGTGCTGGCGGACGGGGATATCGTCATTGGTGGGGAATTCACCACCGTGGGCGGCGTGACCCGGCGGCGGCTGGCGCGGCTCAACGAGAACGGCTCGCTTGATGAGGCGTTCGATCCCAACGTGACCGGCGGGACGACCATCGTAAACTGCCTGGCGCTGCAGACGGACGGCAAGCTGCTCCTCGGGGGAAATTTTACTTCTGTCGCGGGGACCGGACGCAACCGGATCGCGCGGCTCAATGTCAACGGCACGCTGGATACCGCTTTCAATCCGAATGCCGGCGGCGCGGTCCGCACCATCGGGGTGCAGCCCGACGGAAAGATTGTGGTCGGCGGCCAGTTTGGAACGATCGCCGGAGGAGTCCGCAATTTCCTCGCGCGTGTCGGTGCCGATGGGGTGCTGGACGCGGCGTTCGATCCGGGCGTGAATAACATCGTCTATTGTGTGGTGCCGCAGCGGGACGGGAAGATCATTATCAGCGGGGAATTCACCGCAGTGGGGACGGGAACGGACGTGCGCAGCTACACCGCCCGTCTCGATGCCACAGGAAAACTGGAGCCTGCATTCAATCCCGCGACGAATGGCCCGACGCGCTGCGTCGCCTTCCAGACGGACGGCAAGATTATCCTCGGCGGCGATTTTATGCTGCTGGGAACGACGGAGCGCCGCCGGCTCGCGCGGGTGGGTGCCGACGGTGTGCTGGATGCGACGTTCGACCCCGATGCCAACAATCAGGTCTATTCCGTGTCCGTGCAGGCGGACGGGAAGATCGTCGCCGGCGGCGCTTTTACATCCGTCGGCAGTCAATCACGCAACCGTCTGGCGCGAGTGGACAATGACAGTGCGACGGAGAGCCTGACAGTTCCGGCGGTCACCCGGGTGCAGTGGCTGCGCGGCGGGGCCTCAGCGGAAGCATTGCGGGTCGCCTTCCATGTTTCCGCGGAAGAAGGCGCTCCGTGGACTCTCCTCGGACCTGGCGTCCGCACGGCTGGAGGCTGGGAACTGACCGGTCTGAACCTTCCCGCGACCGGCCGGGTCCGTGCTCTGGCCTTCACCATTGGCGGTCAATACAACGGATCCCCCGGAGTGGTGGACAGTGTTAAGCCGTTTTTGTTCGAGCCTGAAATCGCCGTCGAGCAACCCGCGGGCACCAGTCTGGTATCGGGCACTGGGTCTGTGAATTTCGGTGCCATGATACCCGGGGGCAGCAAGGTCCTGGAATTCACCATCCGCAATACAGGACTCCACAACCTGACCGGGCTCGGCATCATCCTCGACGGCGAGAATGCGGCGGAATTCGTTGCGTCCCCCCCCGCGGCGCCGGTGACCGCCGGTGGCAACACCAAGTTCACCCTAACCTACACTCCGGCCCAGGCTGGCCCCACGGATGCCGTTCTGGTTTTGGCCAGCAACGACACCGACGAAAACCCCTTCCGCATCAACCTTGCGGCCAAAGTACTGGTGCCCGAAGCGGATGAGGACAAAGACGGCATGACGAACGCCGCAGAGGTGATGCTCTTCGCGAGCGGATTCGATCCCCTGACAGACTCCGCCGCCAAGATCACCCAGCTCCGCGCGGCCGGAGTCTTTCCGGCGAGCGACATCCACGCGCTGTCCCTGACCCAGCCGGTGCTGGAACGAAATCCCGTCACCGGTCATTTCCTGCTTCGCATCGGAGTGGAAAAATCGCCCGATATGTCCTCCTGGTCGCTGCTGCCGGACACGGTGGATTTTGATATCGTGTCCGAGGGGGCGGGCCCATTCTTCTATCGCGTCTTCGGGAAACGGCCGTAAGCAGCGCCGTCACAAATCCACGCCTGGACTTGCGCCACACGGGGGCCGCGTCATGGTCGCGCGCAACCCTCACAACACATGAACATCAATTCCGCGGACTACGAAAAACCGGGTGCCTTCTACCTGGGACGTGAATATGACATCGCCACGAAGACGATGGCGGACAGTCTGGTGATGTATGATTCCAAAGACCTCGTGACTCACGGCGTCGTCCTTGGGATGACGGGGAGCGGGAAGACGGGACTGTGCCTCGCCATTCTGGAGGAGGCGGCGCTGGATAAGATCCCCGCGATCATCATTGATCCCAAGGGAGACATCACGAATTTTCTCCTGACGTTTCCTAATCTGAGCGGCGCGGAGTTCCGGCCGTGGATCAATGAGGAGGACGCGGAAAAGAAAGGGCAGTCGCCGGATGATTACGCGGCGGCGCAGGCGGCGATGTGGCAGAAGGGACTCGCGGACTGGGGACAGAGTGCGGAGCGCGTGAAGACACTGCGAGAGACGGTGGATGTGAATGTCTTCACGCCGGGGAGTAATGCGGGTATACCGGTCAGTATCCTCACGTCGCTGGGCGCGCCGGCGTTTGAGATCGTGGATGACGCGGAGTTGTTCTCCGAGCGCATCGAGAGCACGGCGTCGAGCCTGCTGGGGCTGATCGGAGCGGACGCTGATCCGATCAATTCCCGCGAGCACATTCTGCTCTCACAGGTGCTGGAGCGCGCATGGCGGGCGAAGGAGGATCTCGATTTAGAGAAGATCATCGGATACGTCCAGGCACCGCCGTTTGAAAAGATCGGCGTAGTGGCTCTGGATGAATTCATGCCGGAGAAGAAGCGCGGAGAGTTGGCCATGAAGCTGAACAACCTGCTGGCGTCGCCCGGTTTCCAGACGTGGCTCACGGGCGAGGCGCTGGATATTAAGAAAATGCTGACCGCGCCGGATGGCCGGCCGCGGGTGAGCGTACTGAGCATCGCGCATCTTAATGACGCGGAGCGCATGTTCTTTGTCAGCCTCGTGCTGAATCAAATGGTAGGCTGGATGCGGGCGCAGAGCGGGACGACAAGTTTGCGCGCGCTGCTCTACATGGACGAGATCTATGGCTTCCTGCCGCCGACGGCGAATCCACCCAGCAAGAAGCCGATGATGGTGCTGCTGAAGCAGGCCCGAGCCTTCGGCCTTGGGGTACTTTTGGCAACGCAGAATCCTGTGGACCTCGACTACAAGGCGCTCTCGAACATCGGCACGTGGTGGCTCGGCCGCCTGCAAACGGAGCGGGACAAGGCGCGGGTGCTCGACGGTCTCGAAGGCGCGGCGACGACGCAGGGAGGAAAGTTCGACCGCGCCAGCATGAGCGACATGCTCTCCGCACTGGGGAACCGCATCTTTCTCATGAATAACGTCCATGACGACGCACCGCGCGTGATGCAGGTGCGCTGGTGCCTCAGTTATCTGCGCGGGCCGCTGACGCGGACGCAGATCAAGGCGTTGATGGATCCCAAACGCGCCGCTTTCTCCGGCAGCAGCGAGCCGGCAAAAAAAGCGGCCTCATCAGAAAGCGCCGCGGGAGCGCGGCCCGACCTGCCGCCTTCGCTCGCGCAGTATTTCCTGCCCATCACCAGCCCTGCGGCCTCGCCGCTGCCGGTGGTTTATAAGCCGTCGCTGCTGGTGGCTGCAGAAGTGTTATTCTCTGACAAAACGAAGGACATTGACGTGAAGCAGCCGCTCTCCTGGCTCACGCCCGTCGGCAGCGGCGACACCGCGCTGTCCAGTCAGGCCAAAGAGGTGAAACTGGACGTGGACAAGCTGGCCAAAGAGCCGCTGCCGGGCACGCCGTCGTGGGCCGCGCTGCCGCTCTTTGCACGCAAGGCGACCACTTACAGCGGCGCGAAAGAGGAAGCCGTGGACCGCATTTACCGGGAACAGGGGCTGGAGATTCTCTACAGCGCCCAGATGGGGGAATATGGTCAGCCCGGCGAAAGCGAACCCGGCTTCCGCGCCCGCCTCGCCGCCAAAGCGACCGTCGCCCGCGATGCCGATCTGGCCAAACTGGAGACGAAATACGCCGTCAAACGCCGCAACATCGAAGAGGACCGCGCCCGCGCCAAAGCCGCCATTGAGCGCGAAGCCGGCCAGCGGAATTCCGGATTCATGAGTGCTGTGATGACTACCGTCACCGGCATTCTGAAAGGCCTGTCAGGGCGGAAGCCATCAATGGGCTCCATCGCCGGGAGCGTCGCCACCGCCGGGCGCGGAGCCGCCCGCACCATGCAGCAGCAGGGCGACATTGGTCGTGCCGAGGACCGCCTCAAAATGGTGGAGGCGGAAGCGGCTGCGCTGGAAGCTGAAATCGAAAAAGCCAAACAGGAAGTGCGCGACCGCTGCGACACCGGTGCTGAAAAATTCCGCACCGAGACGGTGAAGCCGCTCAAGAAAAACATCGTGATCACCGCCGCGGGCCTTGCATGGGTACCGTGGTATGACGTGGGCGGCGGCACCCTGGAGCCGGCGTTCGATGATTCGTAGCCGGAGGATTTTCTATTCTTTGGCTGACCGCATCCAGACCGCGAAACTCGCCAGCCAGTGTTCGCCGGCGTAGTCGCCGCTGGCGACGTGGGGCAGGGAAGCAGTGGCGTGTTTTTCCGCTGCTGTGGTGAGCGTCAGTTGCAGCGGATCGCCGGCGGGCAGCGCTTTGGCAATGCTCCACAGACAGGCGGCCCTGGAGAGGTTGAGGCCGTCGAGATGCACGATCTTCGGGTCCGTGCGGTCCGTCACGATGGCAGGCGTGAGCAGCGCGCCGGGTATCTCGGGCAGGAAGCGGCGAAACCATTCGCGGAACTCCTTTGCAGGCAGGACGCGTCGCATGAGGTCCGCCTCCATGAGCGCCGCGGACAGGAAATCCTCACCACCGGGCTCCCATGCGGCGGGATAGTTTGCGTCCTTTGCAAAATAGTCGCGCGCCCGCGCGGTGATAAGCTTCTCCAGTTCCTGACGTTTCGCGGTGCGGGCGTAATCCAGCGCGAAGGCCATGCCGAAAGCGGTGTTGGGATGCACGCCGTTGCGGATGGGATAGGTCTGTTTCGGCAGGAACTCAAGATAGCGCTGTTCAAACGCGGCCGCCAGCGGCGCAAGGTTCGCCGACCATTCCCGTCCATCAGTATCGTCCCAGCCGTGCAGTTCCTCCGCCAGTTTCAACAGCCATGCCCACCCATAGGTGCGCTCGAAGCTGCCGCGGCCGGGCTCTTTCACGTAAGCGGCCTCGGAGGCAAGATTCTCCTTCGTCAGGTTTGCCCGCAGGGCTTTACGAATGGCGGCAGCCTCCGGGATGTCAGGATGCTGCTTCAGCAATCGTATCAGCATCCAGTGACCGTGAACGGAGGAATGCCAGTCGAAGCACCCGTAGAACGCCGGATGCAGCTCACGCGGTCCTTTCACATTCGCGGCGTCCTTGATGATATGATCCAGTTTGTGCGGGAATTCTTTGCTGATCCCCTTCAGCGCCAGGGCCGCGAAATGCGAAGCCTGCACCACAGGAAGTGGCGGGTCCGCGGCGGAGGAATGGAGAGGGGCCGTGAGCATCATTAGCAGGATTAGGGAGCGGCGAATCATCGGGCATGTGTGCGCGGTACCGTCCGCTTTTCAATGGTTGCTGTCAGTGGCCCTCAGCAATCGCCCGCACCCGTCCGCGTATGCCGCGGGATCATCCGCCGTGAGAATGCCGCTTACGATCACGGCGCGCCGTGCTCCGGCAGCGATCACTGATGGAAGGTTTTCCCGCTTGATGCCGCCGATGCAAAATACGGGCAGGTTCACGCGGCGATGCACTTCCGCGATGTCCGCCATGCCGATGGGGATGTAGTCCGGCTTCGTCGGCGTGGAGAAAAGCGGGCCGAACCCAATGTAGTCAGGCTGCGCTGCGGCGGCCTCCACGGCCTGGGCGAGGCTGTGCGTGGACAAGCCGATGATTTTTCCCGGCCCTGCCAATTGCCGCGCCTCGCGGACACTGACGTCGTCCTGGCCGACATGTGCGCCTTCCACGCCCGCCTCCGCGGCAAGCGCCGGGTGATCGTTGATGATGAACGGCACGCCCGCCGCCGCACTCAACGGGTGCAGTTCCCGCGCGAGTTCAAGGATGCGGTCCGGCGACCCCTCCTTTGCGCGAAGCTGCACGATATCCACGCCGCCGCTCAGCATGGCTGCAAGCATGGCGGGCATGGCACCGGGGGCACAGTATCCGGTGTCGAGGATTCCGTAGAGGCGGCAGTCGGTGAGAGGTTTCATGGCTGCGACGCTGACGCAGGAAATCCGCATTGCCAAACGGATGCAGGCCGCGTTCTTCGCCTCCCCCATTATGATCACTGAGTCCACCATCGCCGACGTTCTTCGCACCGTAAAATACCCTGGCTTCAGCCGGGACATCATTTCGTTTGGGCTCGTCAAAGGCATCACGGTCAGTGGTGCGGATGTCACCGTGAAACTGGAGCTCGCCACCCGCGATCCCAACATTCCTCGGGAAATCCACGCCGCCGCCACCGCCGCCCTCGAAGCGTTGCCCGGCATGGGAAAAGTGACGCTCGATTTCGATATCAAAGAACCGGAAACTGCGGGCGGAGTTGGCAAAAGCAGCATCGCCGGCATCAAAAAAATCATCGCGGTGGCCAGCGGTAAAGGCGGGGTTGGCAAGAGTACCGTGGCCGCGAACCTGGCGGTCGCGCTGGTGGCCTCCGGCCTGCGTGTCGGCCTCTGCGACTGCGACCTCTACGGCCCCAGCATGGGACTTATGTTCGGCAGCAACGAGCAACCGATGGCTACAGAAAACAATGAGATCATTCCCATCGAGGCGCACGGACTCAAGGTGATGAGTATGGCCTTTCTGCTTAGTGACGATTCTCCCGTCGTCGTGCGCGGCCCGCTGGCGACGCGCTACATTCAACAATTCCTCCGGCAGACCGCGTGGGGCGAACTTGATATTCTTATTCTCGACCTCCCGCCCGGCACCGGCGACATCCAGCTCACCATCGTCCAGACGGTGGCGCTCGACGGCGCGGTGATTGTCACCACGCCGCAGGAGGTAGCGCTCATTGATGCCCGCAAAGCCGCCGGCATGTTCGCCAAGGTGAACGTCCGGGTGCTCGGTATTGTGGAGAACATGAGTTACTTCCTCTGCCCTTCGGACGGCGTCCGGTATAACATCTTTGGAAGCGGCGGCGGCGAGCAGGAAGCTGCACGGCTCAGGGTGCCCCTGCTCGCTCAGATCCCCATAGACATTCCCACGCGTGAAGGCGGCGACAAAGGAAAGCCCGTGGCCCTGACGCCGCCGGCCGGCAATCAGGTAAGCGCGGCCTTCCACGAGCTGGCTGCCAAAGTCCGCGCCGCCGTGGCGTGAGTCACGGCTGCGGTTTGTCAGGCTTTGCCGGTGTTTGTTTTTCCCGCCAAGCCAGCAACTGCTGTTCCGCGTCCGCCGGCAGCTTGCCGCTGAGAAAAGTCGCGGTGCGTTTTCCGTCGATATAGATCTCCGCGCGAATGCCTGCCAGGGTGCTCTCAACAGTCCGCGACATGGTCACCGTGCCGCCTGCACTGCCGGAGCGTACCGCGGCCGTTTCCGTTGCCTGCGGCACGAACAGCTTCTGTGTCAGTGCCTGACCTGACTTCCCTCCGGGAATTGCTGCGAGGTCCACCGTTCCGCAGACACTCGGCACTGCTGCGTCCGATGGCGCGAAGATGATGTATTCCAGGCGCAGGCCCTTTAATGGCTCCGCTGCCGTGTTCTTGAAATCGAGCAGGTACCAGCAGTCGTTCCCTTTGCCTTTTTTGACAAACGCATCGCCCTCCGTCTCACGGGAGACACCCTTTTTTACCGTCGCCGCCATCTGCACTTTGAAATGCGGATGCGCCTTCGTCCACGCGGCGATCCACTTCCGGTCCTCTTCAGACAAGGTGGCGAGCGGCACGGAAAACTTTTTCCCGTCCGCCCGCTTCAGTTCCGCCCGGTCGGCAGTCGCGCTGACGAGTTCTGCTTTGATCTCCTCTCCCTTCGTGTTCTTGAACGTGCGCATTTCTGCGCGGAGCGGCAGCGTCGTGAGGAAAGTGAGGAGCAGCAGGATCGTCTTCATTTCCCCACCTTAGCACCGCTGCCGCTGTGGAATCCAGTCTCCGTTTTTGCTCCTTTCCTCCGCAGCCTGCCCGGTCAATAGTCCCGCCGCCATGAAACTTCGCCTTCCCGTCCTTCTCCTTGCCGCCGTCGTCGTCACCGCGCTCGCGCAAAACCCGCCGCCGCAGACTCCTCCGGCAGGAAACAGCACACCTTCCGGTCAGCGCGTCAACGATGCGGAAAACAAGGTTCACTTTTGGGACTGCATCGTGCCAGGCGGAAACTATACGATCGAACTCGGCAAGATCTCGTCGGTGAGCATTCACGAATTCAACGTCACCGGCGGGCGGGTCACCGAGGTGAATGTAGATACCCTGGGCTCGGTCTGTGCGCGGTTCTATTTCATGGAGCCGCTGAAGATCGGCAGCACCCTGAGCGCAACGGAAGTGGTGAAGGAGCGCCTCACGGAAGCGGCGGACACCCTGGCGGAACGCACCGGCACGGACAAAGCATGGCGCAAAGTGCAGAAGGATTACCCCATCGCCACTCATGCCCACACCGTCGAGTATCGCCTCCAGTTCAAAGAGGATCTCTATGCCATTCACGGCAGTGTGAAAGGCGCCTGGATGTCCGGCCGCGGGCGCACTGTCAAAGTCGTCGAGCCGGATCAAAAGTGAGCGGCCCGCTCTTCCTCACAGGCCATGCGGGGCTCGCTGGTTCCGCACCGCAAAGGGCCGCGAAGGGCCGTGACATCCTCATGGAGCCGCGGGATGAACTGGATTTGAGAAAGGCGGAGGCTGTGACGGTATTCCCCGGACGGCATCGCCCGCCCGCCTTCATTCACGCCGCCGCGCGGAATGCCGGTGTTGCGCTGCATGAGGCCAAAATCGCCGGCATGGCGCTCTGCGAGGCAGTACGCAGGCAGTACGCAGGCAGTATGGTCAACATATGCAGCCTTCGAAGAGGCCCTCCTTGAGGGAAGTCTGCGCGGACAGGGGACGTCTCCCCCCTGGTGTTTTCATCCTTCATCCTTCAACTTTCATCCTTCTCCGATGCGTTCCGCCACCTTGTTCCTGATCGCCATCCTCACGCCGTGCGCGGTGCTGTGCTGGATGACGTGGCGTTCGATGAAGGACGACGCCGGCAAAATCAAAGAGCAGCGCACCACTTTCTATCAACAATCCGCTGACAGTGCGGCGCGGACCGCGGGCGAGTTCATGATGGGACAACTCCATACGTTTGGCGAAACCGTGGACAAACTGCTCGCTGCGGAATCACCGGAGAAGTTCCGCCAGCGTTTTCACCAGAGCATTCGCGGCGTGTATCCGCTCGCGGAGGCCGGTTTTGTTTTCGATACTGCCAGCGGCCGGCTGCTGCCGCAGACGGAGCCAGGCGAGCAGATGGTCACGGAATTTACGGCCCGCCACGGGTGGTTCTTTTCCGGCGATTCGCTGCCGCTCTATCTGGAAATTCCCGCACCCGATGCCGCGTCACTCTCCCTCCGCGTAAAGCCGGTGGCGGCCGCCGCAGAGAAGGTGCCGCCACCGCCGGCGGACGTGGAGGCAGCATTGAAGTCCCTTGCCGTGGATTCCGCCCCGGCTCCGCCTGCGCCGCCAACAGCACCCCTCTCACGGGCTGCCGCGCCGGCGAAGGAGAAATCCGCGGACGATCCTGTCAGCCGCGTGGTGGCACCGCAGGTTGAGGCCCCTTCGGCGCGGGGCACGCCCAGTCAGGTAAAGCCTGTCGAGACTTCCATCGCCGCACTCATCGCACGACACGAGACCGGAATCGCTGGTTCCCCGCGGGACGACGGACTCTTCACGCTTTTGTGGTATCAGCCGCCGGACCTGCCGGGCCTCACATTTGCCGTCGCCCTCCAGACCCCGGCCATGGTGCGCGCTCTTGCCGTTCATCCTGCTATCACTGCACCGGATCCCGACACCTGCCTCGCGGTCCTGGATCATGCACGGCAACCCATCGCCCAATGGAACGCCGGCAGCACCTTCGCACCGGAGTCGTGGGCCACGCCATTTGTTGCCCGGGAAATCGGCAGCGCCCTCCCGCGATGGGAAGCCGGCGTCTTTTTGCGTGACCCGGATGTCTTTTCCAGGGCCGCTTCCGGCGCACGGTGGCAACTCGGTCTGATTGTCACCACTGCCAGTCTCGTCGCCGTCGCCGGAGCCCAGTCCAGTCTCCCCGATGCCCGCCGCGCCGCGCACGAGGCCCGGCTCAAGACGGATTTCGTCTCGAATGTCAGCCATGAACTGAAAACGCCCCTGACATCAATCCGCATGTTCAGCGATCTCCTCGGCAACAACCCCGCCGCGCCCCCGGAGAAGACGAAACGTTATGCTGAAGTGATCGCCGGCGAGGCCGCACGCCTCACGCGCCTCATCAATAACGTCCTCAACTTCTCCCGCATGGAAGGGGGCAAGGATGAATTGCAAATTGCGCCGCTCGACGTTCGGGCTCTGACAGAGGAGACCGTTGAGCACATGCGCCCACAGTTGGAAAAAGACGGCTTTACCATTTTACTCACACTGCCCGCGGACGCCGTCACTATTCGGGCCGATGCCGACGCCCTCAGCCAGGTCCTGCTCAATCTTCTGGGCAACACCGCCAAATACGGTCATGCCCCGGACGGACCGCGTGAGGTCACGGTGTCGCTCACTGCCGCCGGGAAGGTCCGTCTCACCGTGGCCGACCGCGGGCCCGGTGTGCCCCGGGGGCACGAGCGTCGCATCTTCGAGAAGTTCCAGCGTGCTCATGATACGCTATCCAGTGGCACCGCGGGCAGCGGACTTGGCCTCACGATCGCCCGCCGTCTCGTGGAGGCTCACGGCGGAACGCTGGAATATGCCGCCCGGGATGGCGGCGGGGCGGAGTTCGTCATCACGCTGACGGCTGGCTAGGGCCGCTCACGGGCAGCCGGCCCGGGCTGGCCCTTGCCGATGGCCCTGCGGACGGCGGCGGCACCGCCCGCAACAGCGGGATTCGGCAGGTCATTCTCTTCACCGGAGAGGGCCTGCGGGGGATATGTTGAAGAACCTGATGGACGATTCGACAGGTTCCTGTCCAAACTACTTCCCCTCCGCTTTGAGCGGGCGGATGCGGAGGCTGCGGAACTCGACTTTCATGGCGAGGCCGGGGTGAATTTGCAGGCCGATGGGGGCGGGGGCGGCATATTTGGCGTCTTTGTATTGCGAGGCCCGGGTGCCGTTGATCCAGACGGTGAAGGTGTCGCCCCGGGCGACGAGCTTGAACTTGTTCCAGTCGTCGGCCTTGAGGAGTTTGGCGGCGTCTTTGGCCTGGGCTTCATCGGGATACTTGCCGTTATAGAAGGATCCGGTCATGTCCTTCTTGAGACTGCGGGAGACGCCGATCTGGAGCTGGATTTCCGGCTTCCGCACCATAAAGCCGCTGTCAATTTCGCCGCTCCAGCGGGCCTCGGCTTCGAATTCAAAGTCGCCGTAGCTCTCGGTGGTATAGAGCATGGAGCCTTTCATCTCCGGGTTGTTTTCGCCGGTGAGCACGCCATCGGCGGCTTTCCAGAACGGGTTGGGGTCCGGGGTTTTCCATCCGGTGAGGTCCTTGCCATTGAAGAGAGAAACCCAGGTGTCCGCGGCATCGTCAGCGGCGGTGGCGAAGAGGGAAGTCATGCCGATGGCGACGGCGAGAAAGAGGCGGCGGGTGGCAGAGAAGGTAATCATGGCAGGCCCGTGCGCCGCTCCGCTCCGGCCCGCAAGCGTCCCGTGTCACCGTCAGTGCGGCGGACGAACAGGGCGGGGAAGGCCCGTTGCCGGCGGGCGGGAATCGAAGGTGGACAGGTGCGGGCCTTTTCATTATAGAGTGTGGCTGTGAAGCCCCTCCCCCTCCTCATCTCAATAACTCTAGCAAGCTTACTGTGCCTGAACGCGGCGCCCGGTGATAAGCCCGCAGCAGTGAAACCGAAACCCGCGCCGGCAGCGGAGCCGCCTCCCGCTCAGGCGGAGAAGCTGGCCGCCGCCGGTGTTATTGGGAAAAGATGGCAGGACCACATGAAGGCCGGAACGCTGGAGGCCGGCATGGCGTTGTGGGGATATGATGCCTTCGCGGGGACGACCGGGAAGGCAATGCACGAACAGATAGACACGCAGAATGTGCTGCTGGGTTCACTGCAGTACACCGGGCTGCTAACGGATCGCTGTCTGATTGATCTCAACGGCACGGGCCCGGACGGAGGAAGCCCCGGGACTTATGTGACGCTGCAGTGGTTCAGCGAATACGGTAAGGCGATCCGCCGGGAGTCGCTCGTCCTGCACGAGCCGGCCGGAGGGGGGAAGGGATTCAAGATCACGGGTCTGCGCCGGGAGGAACTGCCGGAAGGACGCCAGGGGCTCTTTGCCCTGGCGGCGGATACCGGGCAACTGGCACTGCTAAAACTTCACGGGGCTCCGAGGGAACGCTGGGAACCGTGGCAGCGTGAGGTGTCAGCGCTGGCGGCGGGTTTGAAAGTGACGATGCCCGCCATGCCGAATGCTCCGGCTGGCGATAACGCTTCGGGTGAGAAACTGGTCAGTTATGTGATGACGGAAGCGCCTGCGGTCCTGGGATCGGTGGGCGGCGGTGCGGAAGGGAAGGCAATTCTGAATGCGTTTGCGCTGTTGATGCTCTATTCGCCGGGGGATGAAACCAGCACGAGGCTGGCGGTCCTGGCCGGCAGCGAGGCGGAGAAGGCTAAGCTTCCGAAGGAAATATGGAAGCCGCTCATCAAGGCGGTGTCGGATAAAGAGAAGATGCCAGTGGTGCATGAGTGTGTGCAGCGCATGGCCGCGGGCATCGCGGAACACCTTGCCGGCGAGGAGATGCTGGCGGCCATCCGTAACGCACCGAAGGCGATTCTCGCCCGCGCTCTCACGAACATGGCGGCGATGCCTTCCTATGCCGTGCGTGCGGAACTCACCGCCTCCGACGGGCGCAAATCCACGCTGGAGGCGTCACTCGCCCCCGGGGCGATGCATTTGAAGATGCAGGGATTCGATGGACGCAAGGAACTGCGGCACGTCTCGGAGAAAGGCTTTTTTATCAGCACGGATGACGGTGAATCATGGACGGAGGACAAGGAAAAGGACACGGCGACCGGCCTGTGCCGCACCCTCCAGGCACCGTTGGACACGACGCTCAAGGTGACGGAGAAACACGAATACGCTCTGGCTGCGGAGGAAGTGATTGACGGCGAAACGCTCTATCGTTTTGAGAGCACGGATGAGGCCAGGCCGGTGCCGCCGGTTTATTGGGTGCTGATGACCCGGAGTGGTCCGGTCATTCGCCGCGCGAGGATCAACCAGACGTTTGGCGACCTCTCGACGGATTCGATGATGATCTATACCCGCATCGGCAAGCCCGCGGAGATTCCGGAACTCGAGGAGGTTAAGGAGTAACACCGGAGCGCGGAATTTTCTCCCGTTGCACCGGACGCCCGGGGTCTTAGCCTCACGCTCAGGCCCGCTGGATTTCCCTCCCGCGGGTTTGCCGGTCCAGGACGAAAACCAGCCGTCAGGGGCCTGTCTCCATGTTCGACTTTCTTAAACGTCAGAAACTCCAGCGGCAGGGTTACTCCTGCGGCAAGAAGCGCCGTGAAAGCAGCACCGGCGAATGGACGGAAATTTTCCGGACCAGCCCGTATATCCGCGCGCTGATCATCGCCGGATTTCTTTGTGCCCTTGGGGTGCTCGTCCGTTACCTTCCTGGCGGATCCGCCTTCCAACTGATGCCGCCCGGCATGGGGATGGCCGCCCTGCTGGCACTGCTTCCGGTGAGTCTGGCTCATCTCAAACTCAACCACCGGCGTGAGTACAACCGGAACAGTTCCTTTTTGCTCATCTACGGGCTGATGCTTCTTCACCTCGCGCTGCTCGTGGCCGTGTGGAAGGTGGCGCTGATCAACCGGCTGGACGTGAATTATTCCCTTCTCCTCGCGCCGGCAGCCCTCGCGCCGATGACGCTGACGCTGCTGCTGGGAAAACGGCATGGAGTATTTACGACGATATATGTCAGTCTCTGGGGTGCGATGCTGGCGGGAGGAAATTATGCGCTGCAGTTTGCCATCGTCAGTGCTGCGACCGGACTCACCGGCTGCTGGGCGGTGCGGAAACTCCGCAAGCGGAGCCAGCTCATGCGTGCCGGGCTTTACGCCGGCCTCGGCGGGTTTTTTACACTGCTGCTCCTGCGCCTCTCCGAAGGTATGCCCGCCGGTGCCTGGCAGGCACTCGCTCAGGAGTGTGGCGTCAATGTGCTCACCGGTATTTTCACGGCGATGCTTGTCGGCGGGATGCTTCCCGTGCTGGAGGCTCTCTTTCGCGTGACGACCACGATTTCGTGGATCGAACTCGCGGACCTCAATCATCCGCTGCTTCGCCGCATGACCCTGGAGGCCCCCGGCACCTATCATCACAGCCTCATGGTGGCCAATCTCTCCGAGGCCGCCGCGGAAGCGGTCGGGGCTGATCCCACGGTATGCCGCGTCTGCTCTTACTTTCATGACATCGGCAAGCTCGTGAAGCCGGAATACTACATTGAAAACGTCAACGAAGACGAAAACCCGCACGACGACCTCACACCGAACATGAGCGCGCTCGTGGTTGTGGCGCATGTGAAAGACGGTGTCGATCTCGCCTGCCGGCACAAGCTGAACCGGGAAATCATCGACGTCATTCAGCAGCACCACGGCACTTCGCTCGTCTATTTCTTCTACCGCCGGGCGCTGGATCAGCAGGAGGAAATCAGGAAAGCCGTTGCGGAAGGGCGTGCGGCCGAATCCGATATACCGGAGGTAAAAACGTCCACCTACCGCTATCCCGGTCCCCGGCCGTCGTTTCGCGAGAGTGCCATCATCAGCCTTGCGGATGCCGTGGAGAGCGCGAGCCGCACCCTGACAAAACCGACGCCGCTGAAGATCGAAGCGCTGGTGGAGGAGATCATCCGCGCGCGCCTGCGGGACGGTCAGTTGGATGAATGCGATCTCACCCTGCGCGAACTCAGCCTCGTGCGGGATTCGTTCACCAAGACCCTCCGCACCAGCCTGCACCGCCGCATTCCCTATCCGGACGAGAGGGAAGAGAAGAAGGAGGATCCGCGCACCAATACGGAACGTCTCGAGGAGCGCAGCCGGACGGAGACCATCGAGCGCCCCCGCAAGGGCCCCAGGGCTGCCAAATTGACCGCTCCAGTGCCGGTGACGAATATCATTCCGATGCCCGCCGCTCCGCCGGATGACAAAAGTGCCGCCGGGAAATGACCGGGGTGCAGGCTTCCGCGCCGACTGGTGCCAGGACGGCAGCAAAGCCGGTTCCACAAACCAACTCACCTCTTCCCTCCATGAAGTTTCTCACTCTGATCCGTCACGCCAAAAGCAGCCGCGACAATCCGCAGACGGCTGATCAGTTTCGCCCGCTCAATCCGCGCGGCCTCCGCGATGCGCCGGCCATGGGCCGGTATCTTGACACCACTTTTCGCTTTGCGCCCGACATCATCGTGAGCAGCCCGGCGGTTCGCGCGATCACCACGGCGCGCCTCCTCGCGGAGGGTTGCGGCTATAACGAATGGCAGATTCGGCAGGACGAGCGCATCTACGAAGCACCGGTGCGCTCACTGCTTGATGTCGTCCAGGAGCAGCCGGACACGCACACTCACGTCTGTCTCGTGGGCCACAATCCCGGCATGGAAAACCTCACCAACTGGCTCTGCGGAACACGTGTGGTGGAAGAGGTCGTCACCTGTGCCGTCATCATGCTCGAACTCGACATTCCTTCATGGGAGAAGACCGGCGCGGGTAAAGCCAGGCTGCGGGAGTATCTTTACCCTGCGCTCATCGGACTGGGGAAGAGCGTGGAATGACTTTGTAAATCTGTCGTGGAACTTTACGTTTCGACGGCGTCGCTGGTGGCGTGAGGGATGATCTCCGAGGACGGATGCTTACGGAACTTCCCGCACGCGGAAGAACCTTCTCCCCGGCGACACCACGAACTCATTCGTCACATCCTCGGTTTCTGCCGTAAATTGAGGGCCGGTGGGCGTCCAGTTGATCATGTCCTCCGATGCCTCAAGAATGTATTTGTGATTGATGCGAACGTGCTGCGTCACCGTCCACTTGCCCGCACACGGCGAGGCATGGCGCAAGGCGGTGACGTTCTGGGCGGTGAATGGGATCATCATCCAGACGCTGGGCAATCTCATAAAAGACCTGCTCTCGGACGACGATGAGGACGAACAGTGGAAGCTCGCCGACTACGCCCGCGCCATCGCCATGGGGCCGCTCACCGGCGCGGTCACCTTCGGCCCGATGATTGATGCCGTGACGTCCCTCTTCGGGGGATTCGAGCGCAAGCAGGCGGCCCCGATGATCACCTCGGCCGTGGGTATCGGCAAAGAATTCATCGAGGCCCTCCGGGACGACGAGCCGTTCGACTGGACGGATCAGGAACGGATCCTGCGCGGCATTGGCGGCCTGCTCGGCGGCCGGTGGTCGGCGCTGAATGTGACCAAAAACCTCGGCCGGCAGTTGGTCGGGCTCGCCGACAACCTCGTCACCACCCCGCAGGAGGCGATGGAAGCGGACGCCGGAAAGCAGCGCCGGGCAGAGAAGGAGGCGAGGGAGGCGCGCGAGGCGGCGCTGTCCGCCGGGGAACGGGAAGCGCTGCGGCAGGAGCGGGAGCGCCGGAAGCAGGAGCGGCTGGAATCGGACGCGGCGGCGTGGGGGGCGGGGGGCGGGGCCGTGAGTGGAGGGGGGATCGAATCCAGCGGGGTAAAATGACGATTTATGCACACCCCATTTCCCCGGGAATCATCCGACCGACAGCAACGCGCCGGATTCGCATGACTCGCCCGCTTTTGCGCCCTTGCCCTTCCATGCCAATCGTTGTTATTCTTTGAATTTATACAGCAGCTAGCGAGGTGAAAGTTCGCGGCCAAAGATCCACAAAGCCATGAAAGTCCGCTTCGCCATTCTTTTTGCTCTGCATCTTGGCCTGCCTTGCTATATTGCCAGTGCTGCCCCCGGTGATCCAGACGTCACTTTTGGAAACCTCGGGGTGGTTTCAGGGGGCTTGTCCGCGGTCACCGTGCACAGTAACGGGAAGATCATTGCAGCCGGCGGGGCTGCGGTTACACGATTAAACACGAATGGCAGTCCCGACACGAGTTTTGGTGCTAACGGCAGCGTGACGGTTCCGTTTGCGATCTCCGGTTACGATAGAGCAGTGGCCGTTCAAAGCGACGGGAAAGTCGTCGTCGTCGGTACGGACAGAGGGGATTTTGCGATTGTGCGACTTAATACCGACGGAACGCTCGATACAAGCTTTGGGGGGACTGGCACCGTGAAGACAAATGTAGGCTTCGGATCTAGACGTGGTCCGGGCCCAAATCCCGTGACCGAGCCAATACCTACTGATGATAGCGCTTCGGGTTTAGTCATTCAGTCTGACGGGAAAATTGTCGTGGCTGGGACTTCGGTGCAGAACATTCAGGCTTCGATCACAAATGTTTATTCGACATCTATGGCGGTGATTCGCTACAATATCGATGGCACCACTGATGCCTCGTATGGAAGCTTCGAAAAATATCTTCTGGGCCAGATGAACGGTGCCCCACCTGCTGCAGCGGCCACCAGTATCGCGCTGCGACCCGATCAGACAGTAGCCGCGACCGGTTGGTCGGCATCGCTACCTTTTAACAAAACACCAGGTTACGGATTTTACTTCGTTAGTCTCAATTCTGGCGGAACCCCGACAACACTCGGCTCGAAACTAAGGCCGTATTATGGTAATTTTAGTGATCACGACGAATGGCTCAGTATTGCTGTCAGTGCCAACGAGACAGTGTACGTCGCTGGAACCGCCCTAATTTTGAACCTCCCGCAGGAGAGCGGCGCGCGCGAATTCGCGATGCTGGGTTATGGAACCGGTGGATTCGTTGTGACCGGGCCGCAGGGCCGCTCCGCACGGAGCATCGCCGTGCAGCAGGATGGAAAACTTGTGGTCGCTGGCACCTCACTCAACCGATTCAATTCCGATGGAAGTGCCGACACTGACTTTTCACCAGGTCGCGGCGGCAACAGCGTGGCGTTGCAGAGCGACGCGAGAATCCTGGTCGCTGGTGGTGGTGGCCTGTCACGCTATGAGTCCGCCCTCCAGTTCCCGGAGATTAACATCGAACAACCGCCCGGTGCAAATCTGACGGATGGTTCGTCCACGGTGTCGTTCGGCGGGGCGCTAATTGGAAACGTGGCCAGCAGAACCTTCACTGTCCGAAACACTGCTGTCAGCAACCTCCTTATCCTGGGAATCTCAATTGACGGCACGCATGCGGCGGAGTTTAAGATCAACACTCCGCCCCCCGTGTATTTGGCCGGGGGCAGCAGTGAAACTTTCACTTTATCCTGCACTCCGGCGGCATATGGTGCCCGGACGGCGGTTCTCCACATCATCAGCCGCGATTTGGACGAGGGATCTTTCGATATCGATCTTATCGCCACGGGAATCGGCCCGGAAATTACCGTGGAGCAACCGCTGGGCACTGAATTAGTTGCGGGAGCGGCTGTCATTGAGTTCCGTAGTGTCAGTCCTGAAAAGATGTTCACCATCCGAAACGCCGGGACCGGGGTTCTCTCAGACTTGGCTTTGACCGAACTGGGAAGTCACACCGGCGATTTCATCGTTGGATCATTAGCCGCAAACTACCTCGCGGCGGGGGCAGAAATGCAGTTCGCCGTGACTTTCACTCCCAAAGCGGCAGGCGACCGCACAGCGGTCCTGCGCATTGCCAGCGACGATCCGGAAGAGAATCCCTTTGAGATCAATCTCACCGGACGCCAATCCACGCCTACTGAGCTATGGCGGCACAATTACTTTGCCTCAACCGACAACGCAGGAGACGGAGCCGACCTCAGCGACCCCGACGGAGACGGCATCGTTAACCTGATGGAATTTGCCACCGGCAGCGACCCGAAGTCCCTGACGCTGGCGATTGGTCAACTGGTGAAAAACGGCGGCACCTTGGAATTCACCTACACCCGGCCCAAAGCCGCGCTGGAGGAATTGCGTTATGATCTTGAAGCAAGCACGACCACAGTGACGTGGGGCAGGACAGGCCAGGCGGAAACCATTCTGAGCGACGACGGAATCACGCAACAGGTGAAGGCGACATATCCGGCAGGGATCACGGGAAAGCGGTTCGTTCGCCTCCGCGTCACGCGGTTGTGAGTCGCTCGTGACGCCCTGACGCCCGGCGCAGACAGGCAGGCGAACAGCTTTCGCGGCAGGAAGCGTGCGTGATGTCGGCGGCAGCGATTCGCTCAAGTCCGAGGCCTCGTTGTGAAGCCCAAGCTCAGCGCATCGTAAGCGTCACGCCGGCCTCCTCTTGACGGGATTTCGTCAAGGCAGCGTTTTTTTGAGCGGCGGCCCGGGTGGCCGAATGCCATGGTATTTGGTGCCCCAAAAT
>JANNVM010000344.1:0-3401 GCA_031414455.1 Verrucomicrobiota bacterium | reverse complement strand
CACGTCGTCGGACTCACCCATTTTCAGCCCTGGAAACTGATGGGCGGCGACGATTCCGAGAAACACGCTTGGCAGCCAGATGAGCAGGATGCAGATCGGATACCAGACCACAGTGCGCTTGAAGGAGGTCACTTTCTTCGCTGTGAGACACATGATGGCCATATGCGGAAACATCATCGCGGAGAGCGGGATGAAGGCGTAGCTGAAGAATTCCTGCGGCGTGATCCGCTGGCGGGTGAGCAGCGCGGAGTCTTTCGGGTCCGCCGCGATTTCCGCGATGATGCGATCAAACCCGCCGAGGTTGCGCGAAATGAGGTAAAAAGCGATCGCCCCGAACGCGAGGAAAAGCACCGTTTGCAGCGCGTTGACCCAGGCCACTCCCCTCATGCCGCCGAAGAAGACATAGAGCATCACGACCACGGCGACGACCGCACCGCCGAGCCAGTAGGGCACCAGTCCGCCGCTGAGTTCCTCAAGGGTGTGGCCGCCACCCATCATACCGATAACGATGTAGGGGATCATCATCAGCGCCGTCACCGCGAAGATCACGGTGCCGACGCCACTGCACTCCCAGCGCTCACGGAAATACTGCACCTGCGTCATATAGCCGTGCTTTTTCCCCAGCGCCCACAGCCGCGTCCCGATGAGGAAGATCGTGAGCGGAATGATCAGCCCCGACGAAGAAGCCATGAGCCCGTAAACACCGATGCCGCGCTGATAGGAAAGACCGGAACTGCCAAGAATGGCGAAGGCCGTCATGTTCGTGCCGAAGACGGTGAGCAGAAAAACCCACGGCCCGAGCGACCGGCTCGCGAGGAAAAAATCCTCCTTCGATCCCGTGCTCTTTCGGAAGGCGAACATTCCGACGTAAAGCACGATGCCCAGATAGATGAAAATAACGATTGTCGGGATCAAGGCTTATATTCCCCCGGTGAGTTTTTGCCGTCCTTCTCCTCGTCATCAAGGTCGGCTGGCCATGCGTATTTCACCAGCAGCGCCATGGTGATCGCGGCCAGCACGGAGTATCCGAGGTGATAGGTGAGCCCGGGCGGCAGCAGGCCGAAGAGCAGCGGGCCGGCACTGTTCCAGTTCCAGAAGTCCTGATGGAGCGCGAAGACGATCAGCACCCAAAGTGCGAGCAGCCAGTGTTTCGTTTTCATCAATGAGACTCCGGGAAGCGCAGCTTAGTTGAGAAAGGTCACCACCCCGGTTTCGATGTCATGCATGGCCCCGACGATGCTGATCTGCCCCGCCTGCTCCATCTGGCGCAGGATCGGACTCTGGCTGCGAATCGTCGCCATGGCCTGCCTGACATTCTGCGTTGCCACCTGATCCACGAAGGCGGCATTCTTCGAGGAGCGATCCGCTCCGCCGGTGGAAGGCGTGGCTTCCACCGCGGGATCAATCTTGTCGAGCAATCCCGTCAGGTTACCGAGCTTCACATGGTCGCAAGCTCCTTTGACGGCACCGCATTTGGTGTGGCCGACCACCGCGATGAGCTTGGCGCCAGCGACTTTGGAGGCGAACTCGAGACTGCCGGTGATGTCCCGATTGACGATGTTTCCGGCAACGCGGGCGTTGAACACATCGCCAATTCCCTGATCAAAGATCAGTTCGGTGCTGGTCCGGGAATCGAGGCAACTGACCACACTGGCGTAAGGATACTGTCCTGAAGCGGTCTGCCGGACCTGCCCGGGATAGTCGTGGTGCAACGGTCTGCCGCTGACGAACCGGGCGTTGCCGTCCTTGAGTTTCTGCAACGCCTGCGCGGGGGTAGTAGCTTCCTGCGACTGTTTAGTCATCGTCGATGACTTCGGCGCGAGGCTGCTGCAGGCAGTGAGGACAAGGGCTGTGGCGGCGAGGAGGAGGGCGTGCGTTTTCATGGGTAGTGGTGTTGGGTGTTGTGGGTGGAAAGATGGGAAGTCGGTGACTCAGCGTCGCTGGTCCGTTCCAGGCGGTTCGCCTTCAGCGTAGCGAGGAGGTCCGCGAGTTGCTGCTCTATGGCTTTCAATTGGCTCTGGTCCGGTCGAGGATGCGGCACCTGCTTCTTCTCATCCAACTCGACATGCATTTCCGCCATACTGTTCATCACGATGCCGATGAAGAGATTCAGCATGATCATGGTGCCGAGCAGGATAAAGCTCACAAAGTAAGCGACGGCGGCCACGGGCGCAGCAGTGCGCGCTCCGTCATACATCTCTCTCCAGTCATCGAGCGTGATTATCTGGAAGAGCGAGAGCAGGGCGGAGCGGAGATCCCCAAAGTGTTCGGGGGACTGCTTCCCAAACAAGTGGACTCCGGTGACTGCGTAGATGTAGAAAATGAGGCCCAGCAGCAGCCCGACGTAGCCCATGGAGCCCAGGCTCTTGATGAGCGCGCCGACGAGCAGTTGCAGCTTTGGCAGCGCGGTGATGAGCCGCAGGAGCCGCAGGGTGCGCACGAGGCGCAGCGCGGCCGCGAACGGCCCCCCGACGGGAAGCAGGCAGAGGACGACAATGGTGAAGTCGAAGACGTTCCATCCATCCCGGAAGTAGTCCCATGGCCGCCTTCCATGCGCGGCGAGTTTCAGCGCCATCTCGGCAAGGAAGATGCCGAGAACTGCGGTATCCAGGAACTTGAGTAGTCCTCCGTGCTGCGCCACCAGGGCGGCGTCTGTTTCCAGGCCGGCAAGGACTCCGGCGAAGAGAATGACCGCGGTGATCGCGGCACGGAAGAGTTTGGAATCTACGATTGTCCTGGCAGCAGCAGTCATGGGGAATCAGCATCCGGGGCTGCCGGTCAGCCCTGATGGGCCGGCTTGAGGGCCGCCCAGTCGATGCGGTGGTAGTCGCAATGAATCTCGAAAACCCCGGCGTGCCGTGAGAGGACGCTCTCGGCAACGGCGGCGTCATCAAGGTAGCCGACACCAGGTTCCTCGTCGGGCACGAGATCCATTTCCTTCGCGGCGTAAAGCAGCGCAAAGAGGGTCTCGTTGCGGACTTTGTCCGGCAGATTCGGCGGATTCGCTTCATAGAAGTTCACGAGGAACTCCAACTGCCGGGCGAGCTGCGGATGACCGCCACCAAGGGAAGTGATCTTCTCATGGAGTTCAGCACGTCCTTTGCTCAGAGCCGCGGAGTCGGCCGTGCTTAGCATCCGTGCGCCGTGCTCGACATAGCGGTCGAGATCAAGGCCTTCTTCGGCGACGCAGTTCATGTATTCCGCGAGGGCGGCATTCTTTTTCATATCAGTGTCTGTTTGAGTTGGTATTGAGGTGTGGCGGCGGGTCAAAAATCGAAAAGGTCTCCGAGGAAGCCCTTCTTCTTCTTGCGTCCGTGGCTGTCGTAGCCGGCTTGTTGACCGCGGTGCCGGTAGTCATCGTCATCATCATCGTCATCGCGACGCCTGTAGTCCCGCTGCGG
>JANNVM010000343.1:0-16826 GCA_031414455.1 Verrucomicrobiota bacterium | reverse complement strand
GAGATGATGTACCACCCGGCTGATCCCACCGCCGCGGAGATAGCGGCCGGCTTTCTCGACTCGGACGAATTCGAGTGGATCGAGTTGATGAATATCGGAGCACAGTCCATCAACCTGAACGGCGTGCATTTCTCCGCGGGCCTCGCCTTTGACTTCTCGAATTCCGCCGTCACCACGCTCGCTCCGGAAGCAAGGGTGCTCGCGGTCAGGAATTCCGCCGCCTTTCAAATGCGCCACGGCCACGGGCATGACGGAGCCATTGCCGGCGTCTTCGCCAACGCCACAGCGCTGAACAACGGCGGCGAGCGACTCTCGATTCTCGATACCGCTTCCAACCCCATCAAGGATTTCACTTACGATGACGACGCCCCGTGGCCCCTTGCGGCCGATGGAATCGGCTATTCCCTCGTGCTCATCAATCCCGCGTCGAACCCCAGCCACGGCGTTGCGGCGAATTGGCGGATCAGCGCCCGGCCCGGCGGCAGCCCGGGGGCGGGCGACAGCGTTACCTTCACCGGCAATCCAACGGCGGATAACGATTTCGACAATCTGGACGCCTTCGCCGAGTACGCCCTCGGGACCAATGCCATGAGTCCCGCCTCCGGCCTTGGTGCGATCCGTCTGGAGACCATGGCCGGCGCTGCCACGCTTGTCCACTTTCCCCGCAACCTCGCCGCGGACGATGCCGTCATCAGGCCCGAGGTATCCTTCGACCTTGTCACCTACTCCTCGGATCCGCATGACATCACCCTGGTCAGCGAAACCCCTGCGGGCGATGGGACTTCCGATCTCGTTTATCAGGTCAAGGCTCCACCCGGAACCGACAAAGCCTTCATCCGCCTGCGCATCACCAGCCGTTGAGACGGATGATCATGTCATACCGGACCGACAACTGCACTCAACAGTTTCACGACAGGAAATTGCTTTTCCGGGTGGTGGCGGTGAGAGGGCCAGGTTGCGGATTGGGGACCGGGACTCATCTTGTCCGATCAATCCCGTTCCGGCCGGCAGGGAAACGACACCCGCCCCGCCCAACCGGCCCAATCGGTCCAATCGCTCTTCGGAAGTTCATCAGGTCCCGTCCGCGCGGCTGAGTTGAGCGCGCAGGACATCGCCGGGAACCGGGGTGTGTCCCGCGGCGGCCCAGCGCCCGGCATGTCCGGGATAC
This sequence comes from Verrucomicrobiota bacterium, assembly GCA_031414455.1. Lineage (GTDB taxonomy): Bacteria > Verrucomicrobiota > Verrucomicrobiia > Verrucomicrobiales > V1-33 > V1-33. Next base: position 15,658 of record JANNVM010000343.1, on the reverse strand, counting down.
GCCTTCTGAAAGGCTTGCAGGTTCAACCCGGCCACCAGTTCCGCCTGATCGACGAGCACATCGTAGGGGCCGGGCCGGGAAAAAATCTTGGCCATGATGGGTACCAGATCGAGGACAAAGAGCGTGCCGAAAATAACCAGAAACTGGAACAGACCCGCCACCCACTTGAAGCCCTGCCCGCCCTGTTCCTCGACCGTCGCATCCGGTGCCGTCAGGAAGATCACTTTGTAGAGTCCGATAGTCTCCTCCATCGGATCCAGCACACCTTTGATCTTGTTTTCATACCGCTGAATCGGCGGAAGGAACCGGTCATCGTGCAGGCGGAGGGCGCGCTCATGGTCGGCCGTGTGCGAGGTGATTTCCCGGCGGAGCGTCGTCAGCCGCTCCTGCCGGACCCGCTCCATTTCCTGTCCTTCCGCTACGTAGGCCTGGCGCCGGTCAGGCAGCGCATCGAGGAGCGCGTTGCGGTCCGCGAGACGGGCGTCGGCGAGTTGTTTGTCGAGGGCCGCGAGCGAATCGGTCAGGGCGCGGACGGTTCCCAGCAGCCGCGCGCTGAGGGTAGTGACCTCCTGGTTCCGGCGCTGCATGTCCTTGGTTCGCGGACCTTCCCCGGCTTTCTTGGGCTCGGGAAAAAACTCGTTCGGCTGGCCCGCTACCTCGCGGGCGATCGCCTCCACGAGCCGCCGGTGCAGATCCTCGGCGTCCTTGTGATCCGCCCGCACTTTCGCAAGCGTGGCGGTTTGGGCCTCGATTTGGGCAATCCACTGCCGGGTGGCCGGGGTTGCCGCCGGCACAAAACCCACCGCCGTAATCCTTTTCTTCTCCTCCTCAATCTTCCCGTCGGCATACAGTTCGAAATTGATAATGCCTTTCTCCATTTCGGCCGCGGCATCCAGTTTCGCCGCGTGTTCCGTGTCATAGGCGGATACCATCTCTTTCCGCCCGGCGCTTTCCTCCTCCCGCAATTGGTTGAGCACTCCCTGGATTTCCGTCTGGTAGCGGTGAGTGATGGCGGGGCGATACTGGTCGAGACAGAACGGGAAGGCAATCGCCACGCTGACGACGGCAGCAAGGCCGAAGCGGAAGCACACCTGCATCATCCGTCGCCAGAATGCCTGGAACGGCCGGTAGGTCGCCAGCAGAATGCGGTCCGTGTTCATGATCACGAACGCCCACGCCACCGAACCGATGAGACAGAGCAATGGCTGCGGCTCGGCAAACCGGCTGCGGGCATAGAAGAACATTCCAAAAAACGCCATCACCGTGGGGATGAGCACCGTGGATCCCAGCACCGCGATCCGCTCCCGCTCCGATGGAGGACAGAGGCGGAGCGTTTCCCACCTCGCACCGGCGAGCCAGTAGAATATCCGGCGGCTGCGGTCGGTGCGGGACATGGCATCCCCGCTTCCTTCGTGGCGGGCCTCGGCAACGTTTGGCGTCATGGGACCAGACGTGCCATATTCCAACGATCCCGCCAGGCCGAATCCCGGGAATCCAGCAGCTCGCCTTCGCCACGATGAATTGCCGGTGTTCGGTTTTCGCTGCCGTCTGCGAGTTATCCGCGAACGGAAATGCCAGACGATGCCGCCCTGTGGAAGTCCTTCGCCGGATACGCAATTTGGGCGAAAGAGATGAGGGATTTGGTGTTATCGTAGAAGACTGCTTGCTTCCGCTGCTGTCGCCACGCCGCGAACCGTGCGTCCAATCCCATTGCTATGAAAAGACAACATCCCGCAACCACCTCCTGGATCTTTGTCGCTGCGGGTGCTTTTGCTCTGGGCTGGTGGACGAAGCCGCAGCAGGAAAAGGGAAGCGAAGACAGCCGGGGCCGGGGAGTGGTTTCCACCCTGGAGGCGACGTCTGTTTCCGGCAGGCGGTCCGTTCCGCTGGGGGCTGACACCAGCAAGGCGGGGGCGTCAGGCAAATCAGGGGCTGTTCCGGTTCCGCTGACTACGGAGAGCATTGCTGAACTGGGGCTGGAGTTTCGCCGGACGACGGACCCGATCCTGAAGCGCGAGGCCTTTGCCAAACTGATCGCCGGGCTCACATCGGAGAACGCGCTGCAGATTCGAAAGCAGATCGAACACCTGGACTCAGACGATCCGAACTTCCGTGACTTTCATTTCGCATGGGGCAAGATCGGTGGCAGCGCGGCCGTGCTGAATGGCGCCGAAACCGACAAACGGGACATGGGGCCTACCCTGGCCGGCTGGGCTTCTGCGGATCCTGCTGCGGCGAGGGCGTGGTATGATTCGCTGGAGGAAAAAGGACGCAAAGGGTTGAACCGGGATTCAATGAAGGAAGCGTTCGTGCATGGCCTTGCGATCGCTGACCCTGCCAAGGCCGCGGATTTCGTGATGGAACTCGGCATGGCGGGTGATCCGCGCTCAAGGCAGCTGATGAGCATCGTGGCGGACAAAATGATCCAGTCTGGCGGGGCGTCCGCCGCAGCGGGATGGGCGTCTGCTCTGCCGGAAGGCGAACTTCGCGGCCACGCGCTCTACGATGTCGCCAAGGCCATGGTGCGCGACGATCCCGCCGCCGCCGCCGCCTGGGCCGCCACCCGGACCGGCGACAAGAACGGCAGTTCCATTGTCTATGGCATCAGCTCGGAATGGGCCGCGCGCGATGGGGCCGCGGCTGTGAAGTGGCTGGATTCGCTCAATGCCAATCAGAGCGCCGGCTACGGTCCGGCGATGGCGAGTTGGGTCAAAGCAGACCCACTGGCTGCCAGCCAGCGCATCGTCGCCATGCCCCCGTCAGAGAGCCGGAATCAGGCCATTGGCGGGCTCGTTTACAGTACTCGATGGGAGGATCCGGTCTCATCCATTGCATGGGCCAATCAGATTACCGACCCAAAAGGACGGCAGGACATGCTGACCATGACCGCCGAGGCCTATATGAAAAAGGATCCCGGGGGAGCCACCGCATGGCTGCCATCAAGCGGTCTGCCGGCTGAAACTCAACAGCGCCTGACCGGCGGAAAGAAATAAGAGCAGGTCTGTTTCCCGGAGGTATCTCATCCCTGCGGGGTGGGCGCTCGCCAACACCAGTCCCGGAGACAACCCGTGGATCATGCGGGATGTCACTATCGAATGGGCGAAAAAGTATCCCGTAGTTGCCGTGGACTGGTTGGAATCTCAAAACAGCAGCCGTGGACAGCAGGAGAGCATCAGTGCAGCCTTCGCCCAGTGGGCCGGTAAAGACCCTCTCCCCGCCAGCCGGCATCTTGCAGACATGTCTCCATCCACCACCCGGGATTATGCGATTAACGGCTTCACCTCCTCTCTCGCCGGTCAGGATCCGGAATCCGCGGTCGCCTGGACAGCGCAGATCGGCAACGCGGGCATGCGGGAAGCGGCGACTGTCCGCGCCGGAGAAAAGTATTTCGCGCAAGACCCCGCCGCCGCCGCCGCATGGCTGCCCACCAGCGGGCTTTCTCCCGCCGGTCAGACGCAGTTGCTCGGTGGTAGAAAGTAACGCGCACCCGCGAGCGGAAAAATCCCGCCCCTTGCCGAAGCACCGTGCCGGCGATCGGGACCCGGCGTTATGTCAGCAGCCGTGAGCCCGGCGAACGTAGCCCGGAGCAGTGAGCGCAGGCCTTGCGGGGACAGTGGGCGATGGAAACCCAAAACCACTGGCGGCGCGACAGCCAGGTGTGGATCGGAATCCGAACAACCCGGTGCCGCCCCCGGGCCGCGCAAAACCTCACGCTGCTGCGCTGTGCCGCCCTGCGGACGTACCGGGGTCGAAGATGCCGAAGCCACCGCTGATCTCGACGAGTTCGCCCAGCGCGCGCTGAACGTCGCCACCCGCCACCCCTCGCCCAGCACCCGAAAAACTCCCTCGCCCTCCTCACCAATCAACGGAATACCAGGATCCAGACAATCGTCCTGGAGTCTTGCAGGGCCGCCGCTTATTGCTCCCGGGCGCGATAGCAGAGGTGAGAATCGCCCGGTCCAGTGGTTCGGGTGATGATCTGCTCCGTAGTTGTCAGGGTCACGGGGTCCCCGTCCTGCACCCATGAGCCGGGCGCCAGCGTCGCCGATTTTTCGATGAGAAAGGTCTTCCCCGGCGTAGCAGTGAGTCGCATCGTTTGGGTGTTGCCGACACGGCTGACCGCTTCGAGGTGGGGATCGGCACCGGTGATGAGCATCAGTCCATTGATAACCAAAGGGCCGGCTTCCCCAGACGTGCTTAGAACGGTGAATCCGGAGCTGCCCTCCGCATCATATCCGCCGACCGCCAAAAAATAGGTGCCTGCTGAAAGATTCGGCAGGGTTATCCTGCTCAGGAAATTGTCGGCGTCGAAGTCGATGTCGTCGTTCGAGTCGGCCAGGTCTCCATTTGAATCGAAGAGAAACAACTCGGAGTCACCGAGCGGTCCGATCGTTGATCCAAGGGTGTCGACAGAAAAAGCGCCGCCCGGGTGATTGAAGGAAAACCATAGCACCTGCGCTACACCCAGAGTAGTGGCAATGGACCCGCCCGGTGTGGCGGGCACGGGATCCGGGGGAACGACTGGTGCGACGGTGAGGACGGCATTGAACGGCCCCGCATTGCCCGGTGCCGTGGAAACACTCCCGGCGTAAGCATCGATAGCGAGATAATACGTACCGGGGTCGAAGATGCCGAAGCCACCGCTGATCTCGACGAGTTCGCCCAGCGCCGCGCCGACATTCATCGCACCGAGCGGAGTGGTGCCGGTGCTGCTGAGCAGAAAGAAATCGTTGTCGATGGCCGCGTTTGGATCATCCGAAGCAATTGAGAGCACGGCGCGCACCGTGGTGGTGAATTGGTACACATATTCCGACCCCCAAAAACGCGTCGCGATGGAATTGGAATAGTTGTTGGCATTGTTGCCACCGCCCACCGTCGTTCCGGTCAGATTGACGCTCCCGGCAGCGAGAGCGCCGAGGTCGGCATTCACGACGAGCGCGGGACGGGCCGTAGCGGCAAACAATCCAAGCGCCGCCATGAAAACGGTCATGTGAATTGCGATGGGCCTCACGAGGTTCGATACTGGCGCGTTCATATTTTTGACAGTTTCTCAGCGCCAGCATTACTGAGAACAGGGCATGATTTTGTCAACTTTGCTTCCGATCACTTTCGCCCGGCGTCACCGGGTCACAATCCCTGACAGCCGCTGGCGAACCCAGGTATCGTCGCAGGAATCGAAGAGCGCTTTGGCCATCTGCCGGCCGCGCCCGTCGGGCAGGCTTTCGAGGATTTTCAGTCCGGCCTGGTTGGCTGGCCCCCAGTCGCCCTTGGTGGTGGCGACGGCAAGGGAGACGCCGATGCAGGCCGCCGCTTCCACGTCGGGGGCCTTGATCAACCCGGTTACAGCCGCATCCACTTTCTGCTGATCAAAGTTGCTGCCGTTCCGGTAGCCGTGCCGCTTGATGGCTTCCTCGGCTTTGAGCAGTTCCGCGGGTATGTCCCGGCCCGCGAGGGAACGGGAGAATTCGAAGGCCTGCCGCAGTTCACGCACGGATTTCGGCGCCGCGAGGATGCGCGGCAGCAACGGGGCCAGCCTCGTCTTGTTCACTTTCGCACAGGCGCTCATGAGTTGGAGGACCGGGGCGCGGCCGGCCTCTTCATCGAGCCATTTGAAATAGGAATCCTCCGCGTCGGGGCGCGGATAGTATGCCAGCAGTTCCCGGGTGCGGGCGGCAACGGCGGGGTCGGTCGAACCGGCGTATGCCAGCAGCAGGCGGGTAGCTTCGGGTCCGGAAATCCGGCTGAGCACGCCGAGGGCCCGCTGGAAGGTAGCGGGGGAGGCGAGCAGTGGTTTGAGGTGGGGCAGCGCCTGCGCCCCGGCCTGGCTGAGAAGGGCATCGGCGCTGTTGGCGGTCATGGAGCCCTGGTCCTCAATGGCAAGGCCGCGCGCGGCGCCGGCAAGGGGGGCGTCGCCATCCACAAGGTGGAGTTGCGACTGGAGGTGGATCCAATCGTAGATGGGCATCCATCCGAACCATGCATAGCCCTGGCCTTTCCCGAGAAACGCCAGTTCGCGGTGATACTGGTGGGACATCGGCCCGGCTTTGAGTCCCGGCTTCCACGCGGCGTCGGCTCCGGGATTCTCCTTCAGATTGACCAGCCAGAGCTGGATGTGATCATCGGTGCGGTTCATGAGTTCCAGCCGCTTCTCCTCCGGCAACTGGCTGGCCTCCCGTTCCAATTTCATGCTTAGCGCAGCGCTCTGCGGCATGTTCTTGAGGGACCACTGGATCTTTCGAAACACGACGGTCTGCACCGTCGCGCCGCTGTCCAGCGTCACGGGGTCCGGCCCGGAGAACAGATCCATGCCGGTAATCCGCGTGGCGGGGGCGAGGGCTTCCGGCAAGGCGGAGACTGGATCGCCACCACTGGCCAGCACCTCAGAACAGGCCAGGATCATCGCCGCGGTTTCGATCAAGAAGGAGGTAGATCGGTTCATGTGACGAGGTACCACTTCAATGCGGCACCGGGCAAGAAGCATTGCGTAAAGTCTCTGTAAATACCTGCCCGGGTGATGAATGGGGAGTCCGCGGGCGCGCCAGGCCGCTGTTGCATCTAACGAACAGGCCGCCGGAAATCCCGGCATTCAGTTGTTCACCCGGCGGGGAGTTGCGGTCGCCGCGGAAATATAAGCGTGGGCCAGGAACCCGATTTACACCGACACGGCGACGGCGAAGTAACCACCCGGCATCAGGAACATGAATGACTCAAGGAGAAACGTTGAAACTTTGGTCCTGCAGGAACACCTTGCGGCTGCCGGAAAGCGCAGGGCCTGACCTGACGCCTTTGTCGTTTACCAATGATGAATAACACCCCTGACAAAAATCTGAGGACGAGGAACTGGACGCCACAGGTTTTGTCGACGGTACCGCCGCGCAGTCTTCGACTGTGCCGGACCGTGATCTGTCTGGCGGTGGTTGCGCTGGGCGGATGCAAAAAGACGCCTGAGGAAGCAGCCGGTCCGGGCGGGGCTCCTCCGGCGGTATCAGATTCGTCGCTGCCGGCCATCCCGGGTTTCGATCCGAAATCATTCGGCGGCCGCGAACGGGCGATCATGGAACTGGCCAGTCCGTCCACCGACAAAGCTGCATGGGAGAGTGAGGCCTTCAGTGAGGAGGCGACGAATCAGTTGAAGGCTTTGGCGAAAAAGCTGCAGGAGCCTGAGTCGCTCACGGCGGAATCCCTCGCCGCAATCGTGGCGGACGGCTTTTCAGCTGCGGCTCTGATGCCGGAGCAGATGAAGGAAGTTTACCAGGATGACCTGGTCGTGGTGCAGCGGGAGGAGCCCTCCACAGCAGCAGCAACGGATAGCAGCGGTGCTGTGCCGGTATTCAACAAGCTCATGGCGCCGCATGCCGGAGCGGGGGATATCCATGTGGCGCTCAAGAATTTCCGCGTCGAAAAAAGGGACGGAGTGGTTTTCACCACGGCGCTCTTTCAGTCGAGTGGACACCAGGCTGCGGGCATCACTCAGCAAAATGCGGTCTGGACCTGCCGCTGGTCCGGAGAGTCGCCGCCGAGACTTCAATCCATCGCCTCCTCAGGCTGCGAACGGGTGGAGCCGTCCGGAATGCCGGGCAGGGAAGGTGGACTTCAATTCGCAGACGCCACGGCGGCGGTGCTGGGTGGGACGAATTCAGCGCGTGAACAGTTGACCATCGGTGCCGGTTACTGGTCGAGCCGGCTTCAGAAGTTTTACAGCATCGATACGACAGCGCATCAGGGAATCGCTGTCGGTGACGCGGATGGCGACGGTCTGGATGACATTTACGTGGCGCAGCAGGGCGGGTTCCCCAACCGGCTCTACGTGCAGAATAAAGACGGCACGATGCGCGATGTCTCGGCAGAGGCTGGTGTTGACTGGATGGAGCTAACGCACGGAGCACTCTTTGTGGATATGGATAACGATGGGGATCAGGACCTCGTGATCTCGCAGTCGAACGGGCTGGTAATCATGGAGAACGAAGGCGGGTTGAAATTCGAAACACGCTACAGCGAGCCGGGAGCCTCGAATTATTTCTCCGTCGCCGTGGCAGACTACGACGGTGACGGTGATCTCGATCTCTACGCCTGCGGCTACAGTCCGCGGAACAGCGAGGAATATGCCGACGGTGCCCGGGTGACGGTTCCGCTGCCCTATCATGATTCCCGTAATGGCGGGCCGAATCTGCTGCTGCAGAATGATGGCGGCTGGAAATTCAAGGATGCCACCGCGGCTGCCGGATTGAATGAAAACAACGATCATCACAGCTTCGCAGCGTCCTGGGAGGACTACGACAACGACGGTGACATGGACATCTACGTCGCCAATGATTTCGGGCGGAACAATCTTTATCAGAATCAGGGCCGCGGAGCGAACGGACAGGTGACTTTTCGCGACGTGGCGGCCGCGGCAGGTGTGGAAGACATGTCCGCGGGCATGGGAGTCACATGGGGCGACTACAATCGCGACGGACTGATGGACTTCTATGTCAGCAACATGTTTTCCGCAGCCGGCAATCGCGTTGCTTATCAGCGGCAGTTCCGTGCGGGATCGACTGGGGATTCTCTGACCGGTTTCCGCCGCCATGCACGCGGCAACAGTCTCTTTCAAAACAATGGCGACGGCACCTTTACCGATGTGAGCGTAGAGGCCGGGGTCACGATGGGCCGCTGGGCGTGGGGTGCGCAGTTTGCCGATCTTAACAACGATGGATGGGAGGATATCTACATCGCCAACGGTTACATCACCGGCGATGCGAAGGATGATTTGTGACGCTTCTTCTGGCGGCAGGTCGTGTCGCAATCACCGGAAACCGCCAAGGCCGCTCCCGCTGAAATGCGGCGCTATGAGGACTCGTGGGAAGCCATCTACAATCTCATCGACGAAGGTTCCTCGTGGAGCGGAAACGAGCGTAACTGCTGTTTTCTGAACACTCACGGGCCCGCCTTTGCCAATGTCTCCGCAGCCACGGGCCTCGATTTTCCGGACGACGGCCGTGCCCTTGCCATGGTGGACTGGGATCTGGACGGCCGGCTCGACATGTGGGTGACGAACCGAACCGCGCCGCGAGTCCGATTCCTCCACAACACATCCAGGAGCACCCACCATTCTGTGATGCTCCGGCTCCAGGGGACCACGGCCAATCGCGACGCCATCGGCGCGAGGGTTGAGTTGCAACTGACCGGCGGGACGAAGCAGATCAGGACGCTCCACGCCGGTGACGGCTACCTCGCGCAGTCGAGCAAGTGGGTTCACTTCGGACTCGGAGACGTCGCTGGAATTGAAAAGGTGGCTGTCCGGTGGCCCGGAGGCGCCCTGGAAACTTTCGACGGCGTCTCCGCGGATGCCCGCTGGCTGCTCGTGCAGGACTCCGGTCGCGCCGCGGCGTGGCAGGCCCCGCGGGGTGCGATCACGCTGGCCCCCGGAACGCTGGAACTTCCAGAGTTGCCCGATACCGCACGGACGTGGATTTCCGGACGCGTGCCGATGCCCGCGGAAACCTATAAGGCATGGAGTGGTGCTGAGAAAGGACTCGACGAATTCACCGGGCGGCCTGTGCTGATCAATCTCTGGTCACGCACCTGTGGCCCGTGTGCCGCTGAACTCATGGAATGGACGGAGCACGCCGGGGCTCTCAGCAGATCAGGACTGACTGTTCTGGCATTGTGTGTCGATGAAACGGAAACGGAACGCGCCGCGAAATTTGCCAGTAGCCTGCCGTTTTCTTCAGGGCTGGCCACACCGGAATTGGTGACCGCTTTCGAAACGGTGAGCCGCGCCTTTCTGGAAAGCCGAAGACCGCTCCCCGTTCCGGTTAGCATCCTCCTCGATGCCAAAGGTCATACCGCCGCGATTTATAAAGGAAAGCTCTCCGCCGTCACTCTGCTGGCCGATCTCGCACTGCTCAATGCGCCGGCCGACCAGCAGCGCGCCGCAGCGCTGCCGTTTTCCGGCCGTTGGATGACGCCACCGCTGACAGCCAATCCGCGCCAGGTCATCGGTACGTTCATGAAGGCCGGCAGGGCTGATGCCGCGAAAGCCTATACCCTGCGCTGCCTGAATCCGAAATCACAACTTGCCCTGGCGCAGAGCGCCAAAGCCAGCCTGACACTTTTCCTCGGTGATCTGGAACTGGATGCCGGCGCTCTCGACAAGGCCGCAGCGACTTATGCGCAGCTTTTCAAGTTGGCGGCCGGCGACGCCGCAATTCATCGCGAAGCCGGCATCCGGCTCGTCACCAAACAGCGGGTGCGCGACGCCATCCCGCATCTTGAGAAGGCCGTGGCCCTCGCGCCCGCCCATGGTGACTCCCGGCTCAATCTCGCCTCGCTCCTGCTGCGCGAAGGTATGGCGGACAAGGCCATCGAACACTTCCGTGAGCTTGCGAATCAATTGCCCAACTCCGCCCCGGTGCATTTCTATCTCGCCAACGCCCTCCAGTCCCGCGGCCTGACCGCTGAAGCCATCGTCAGCTACCGCATGGCCCACCAACTGAAGCCCGGATCGCCCGCGACGAACAATCTCGCCTGGATCCTCGCCACGAGCCGCGATGACAAGCTCCGTAACGGCACCGAAGCGGTCGCCCTGGCCGAACTCGTTTGCCGTGGAGCCGGTTCCAAAGACCCGCTCCTTCTCAATACGCTGGCCGCCGCCTATGCCGCGACCGGCCAGTTCGACAAAGCCATCGCCACTGCTGAAGCTGCCCTCAAACTGGCGGCGGACAATGCGGATGCGACGCGGCTGCTCACGAAGAACCTGCAGGCCTTCAGGAAGGGTATGCCACTTAGGGAATGACTGCGCTCCCGCCGGGTTTCCGTATGGTTGGGAATGCCGCGGGCTGCCAGGCTGAGACCGCTTGATCCATCGGCCGGTGATGGAATTCAGGCCCGCGGGCAGCAGTGCCGGCGAGTCGATCTCTGTTTCCGTAATGGACGGGATCCTCACGCCTTCTGTCGCTTTCGGAAAGCCATCGGGGTCACGCCAACCGCCTTCTTGAACACCGTGCTCAGATACTCAGGATGTTCGAATCCGGCTTTCCCTGCGATTTCAGTCAGGGTCATACCGGTGGTGAGGAGGAGATCTTTGACGCGGCGGAGACGGATGCGCTGAAGTTCATCATTCGGGGTGCGTTCGAGGTGGAGTTTGAAGCGGCGTTCAAGCTGACGCCGGGAGATGCCGGCAGCACGGACAATATCCTCCACGGAAATCGAGGCATGGGCGTTTTGTCGGATGAATCGAACCGCCGTTGCGACCACAGGATCGTCCACGGCGATGATGTCTGTGGACTGGCGGACGACCAGTCCCGCAGCATCGATGAACGTCTTGCCTGGCGGCGTCCCCTGGTTCTCCATCATGTCGTCGAGCAGTTCTGCGGCGACAATGCCGATCCGCGTGGTGTTCAACTGGATGCTGCTCAGCGGAGGCTCGGAGAGTTCACAGTGGACCGTATCGTTGTCGACACCGAGTACAGCGATCTGTTCCGGCACGGCAATGCCGGCCTCGCGGCAGGCGTTGAGCACCTGCTGTCCGCATACGTCGTTGCACGCAAACAGTCCGACCGGTTTGGGCAACTGATGCAGCCACCTTGTCAGGGAAGCCGTGGTGAGCAGCGCCAGATGCTCGCGCGACGATAGCATGAGTTCGCCGTCCGGCTTCCCCGGTAACGGGCTTTCATAACTCTGAAAGGAGAATCCCGGAGCGGCCGCCAGTTCCTTGAAATACCGCAGCCGTCGCTCCGAGTAGTTGGCTCCCTCGAACCCGCAGAAAGCGAGATGGCGGAATCCCCGGCTGCTCAAATGCTCGAAAGCCAGTTGGCAGGTCGAGCGCTCATTGGTTTCCACCAGAGGCATGTCGAGACCGAACGCGCCGCGGACATCAACGGCCGGCAGACCTGTCTTGACGATGGCCGCCTCCAGCCGGCGGCTCTCGACGCGGGCGATGATGCCGTCACCGTCCCAGCCGTCGAGCCACGGCGGTGGCGGGTCTTCAGGAGACCGCGACTGCAGGTAAACCGACCAGTCAGGATGGGTATGCAGGTAGGCGGACACCCCCTGGAGCAGCCCGCGGCCATAGGCCCGGGAAGATTCAATGAGGAGAGCAACTTTTTTCCGCTTTGGCATCGGACGGGACGGTGACGCGAATTCTCAGCACCGTGGCGCAAGGCTTCAGTGGAAGTCAATGCAATCCCTGTGTATCTCCGTGGATGACGGGGAATTCCCCTGAATGCCAGGTATCGCACGGACGGTTTCTAATATTCATCATCCCATTCCCCGACTGGCCTGGCCCCGCATTGACAGGGCAGTCATGACGCAATCGTTCACGATCTAAACCCGCCATGACCACACCCCGATTCTCCAAACTTCTCCCCGCCGCAGCCCTCACATGGGCCGCGATCGCATCTCCGTCAGATGCCCAACAGGCATCCGCACCGCAGCCGCCGCTGAATGACAAAACACTCGTCGTTTGGGTCGCGCCGGCGAATCTCACGCAGCGGGGCGGCAGTGCGCTCACGATCGATGACGGACGCGACAATTTCGATGCCATCGTGCTTGGCGAGATCGCGCCGCAAAAGTGGATGGCCGGCAGCGATTTTTACCGCCGCACGCTGCGGGACCAGGCCGGGTTTCCGGCGGAAACGGCCGATGCGAAAACGTTTGTCCAGATGGCCATCGTGTATGCGGGCAAACAGATCACCGTTTACCGCAACGGGACACTCTACTCGCAGCACACCATGGCAGAGGCTCCTCTGGAGTTCGGTCTCGCGGCGAGGTTCAACATCGGCAAGCGGCACCGCAAGCAGACGGACCCGGCGCACTTCGCGGGAGCCATTGATGATGCGCGCATTTATGACCGGGCCTTGTCGGCGGAACAGATCACCGCACTGAAGCCTAACGAGGCATCCGCAGTAACGCCGTGGGCCTGGTGGTCATTCGACGACAAAGCGGACCGGACAGGTCGATTTGCGGTCACAGAACTCACCGGCGGTGCCAAAATCGAGGACGGAAAACTGGTGCTCGACGGGATCAGCGGCGAGTTCATTGCCGGGACCGGAAAAGAGCCTCCCTTCACCCCGGAAACCCCGGCGCGGCCTGCCGGGGTGCCTGCCAACTGGCTGACCTATCACCTTGCCCATCCCGGGCCCGGGAATGGCTGGCCGGGCGATCCCAACTGCGCTTTCTACTGGAAAGGCCGCTATCACCTGCACTACATCTACAACCATCGAGACGGGTTTTCGTTCGCCCACGTTTCCAGCGACGACATGCTGCATTGGAAGTGGCACCCCACCACCCTCACGCCGCCCAAGACCGGTCACGGCATGTTCAGCGGCACCGGCTTTTTCACGAAGGAGGGGCGTCCCGCCATCATCTATCATGGCGAAGGCTCCAACCGGAATCAGATCGCCTTCGCCGAGGACGATCAGTTGGAGAAATGGACCAGGCCCGTGCCTATACTGCCCAAAGAGCCCTCCGGCGCGGACTCCGCGGCGCGACAGTGGGATCCCGACTGCTGGCTGAATGGCGACACGTATTACGGCATCTCCGGCGGTGCGCCGGCCCACCTCATGAAGTCCCCTGATCTCAAAAACTGGACCAGCATGGGCCTGCTCATGCATCCTGACATGCCGGACAATCTCGGCGTGAAAAAAACCGAGGACGTTTCCTGCGCCAACATGTTCAGGATCGGGAACAAATGGATGCTGCTCTGCATCAGCCACGACCTCGGCTGCCGCTACTATCTGGGTGATTTCAAAGATGAAAAGTATCTTCCGGATTTCCACGCCATGATGAACTGGAAAAAGTGGGAATTCTTCGCCCCCGAAAGTCTGCTCACCGCCGATGGCCGACGCGTCATGTGGTCGTGGTGCAATCTGGAATACCCCCAGACCGCGATCCAATCGCTTCCGCGCGAACTCAGTCTTCCGGACGACGGCGTCCTGAGCATCAAGCCGCTGCGGGAACTGGAAAAGCTGCGCCACGACGAAAAGACCGCGCCCCGCGTGACGCTGCAAAGCGATGCCCCTCACAAACTCGCCGGCATCTCCGGTGATGCCCTCGAACTGCAACTAACCTTCCAGCCCGGCACGGCAAAGGCCTTCGGACTCGAAGTTTACTGCGATGCCGCTGGCAAGAACGGCTTCCCTGTCACGCTCGAGCCCGCCGCCAAAACCCTCCACGTCGGAGCTGTGGCTGTTCCCTTCGAACTGAAAGCCGGTGAGTCCGCCACCCTGCGGGTCTTTCTCGACAAGAGCATGATCGAGGTCTTCGTCAACGATCGTCAGGCAGCCGTCGGCTCTCACCGTTATACAGACGGGAACACCGGCATCCAGCTCATCAGCAAGGGCGGCGAAACGGTGGCCGCGGAAGTAAAGGCATGGAGGATGCAATCCATCTACGCCGACGCGACGAAGCAGCAGTGAGGCTCCGCCCCAAAGTCTACCAGGCCATGCATCCACCCATTTTGTTCCCTTTCACCGCATGCTCCGGCGCGTTTCTCTTTATTCTGGGAAATGCATGGGCGGCTGAGACCATCGACTTCAACCGCGATGTGCGTCCGGTGCTGGCGGACAAGTGTTTCGCCTGTCACGGCGGGGACGCGAAGTCACTGAAAGGCGGGCTGCGGCTTGATCTCCGGGACAAAGCCACGGCGCCGGCAAAGAGCGGAAAGGTCGCGATCGTCCCCGGCAATGCTGAGCAAAGCGACCTGGTGCACCGCATTAGCTCCGTGGATCCTGACGATCAGATGCCGCCGCCGGATTCCCATAAGTCGCTGACGGCAGAAGAGAAGAAGTTGCTGACGCGGTGGATCGCTGAGGGTGCGGAATACAAAGACCACTGGTCATTCATCCAGCCCGGCATAGTGCCGCCGCCGGCAGTTAGCGATGCGGCATGGAATGAACAGGCGATCGACCGCTTCGTTTACGCCGCTTTGGAAAAGCGCGGAATGAAGCCCGCCGGGGAAGCCGACCGGTTGACGCTGATCCGGCGTGTGTCGCTGGATGTCCGCGGGATACCTCCGTCGCTGGCGGAGATCGATGCTTTCACCAGCGACACCGCGGAAGGCGCGTATGGACGCATGGTGGACCGCATGCTGGAGAGTCCGCGCTTTGGTGAACGCATGGCCATGACGTGGCTGGATCTGGCCCGCTACGGCGATACGAATGGCTATCACAATGACTCCGACCGCCCCACCTGGCTCTGGCGTGATTGGGTGGTCGATGCGTATAACAGCAACATGCCGTTCGACCAATTCACCGAGTGGCAGCTCGCGGGAGACTTGCTGCCGGATGCGAGCCTCGAGCAGAAGATCGCCTCGGGCTTTAATCGCAACACACGCTTCAATGAGGAAGGCGGCGCGGACCCGGCGGAATTTCTCGTCGCCTACGCCGCCGACCGGGCTATCACCATGGGCCGTGTGTGGCTGGGGCTGACTTTGAATTGCGCCCAATGCCACACGCACAAATACGACCCCATTTCCCATCGCGAGTTTTATCAATTCACTGCCTTCTTCAATTCCATGGAAGAGGAAGGCGCTGGCGGGGTGTCCGGCTTCCATGGCAAGCCGGTGCCGCCCGTGATGCGGGCTCCGACGAAGCAGATGCGGGCCGAGCTGGCGGATGTCAGGAAACAAGTCAGCACATTGGAGAGCGATGTGGAAAGAATCGCCAGCACCACGGAC
>JANNVM010000342.1:0-16567 GCA_031414455.1 Verrucomicrobiota bacterium | reverse complement strand
GGGAAGTTAGTTCCGCCTGCTCGGGCGACATATAGAGTGGCGTGCCCACCATCTGCTCGAACTGGGTGAAGAGCGTCGCGTCCGTGAGCCGCCCCTGCGTGGCCTTGGCCACGCCGAAATCAATGACCTTCGGCACCGCCTCGCCGTCGTTGATCGTCACGAGGATGTTCGATGGCTTGAGGTCGCGGTGGATGATCCCTTTCTGATGCGCGTGCTGCACCGCCTGGCAGACTTGGATAAACAGCGCGAGCCGCTGTGCGGTGGGGAGTTGCTGCTCGTCGCAATACTCCGTGATCTTCACCCCCCGCACCAGTTCCATGACGAAAAACGGCCGCCCGGACTGCGTTGCGCCCGCATCGAAAACCCTGGCAATGTTCGGGTGCTCCATCATCGCGAGCGCCTGCCGCTCCTGTTCGAAGCGGGCGATCACCTCCCTGGTATCCATGCCCATCTTGATGATCTTCAAAGCCACGCGCCGCCGCACCGGCTGCTCCTGCCCGGCCATCCACACGATGCCAAAGCCTCCCTCGCCGATTCGCTGGAGCAGTTTGTAATTTCCGATGCGCTCGCCGGGCTGTTCGCCGGGCGAACCTGTCACGGTCGGCATGGAAACCGCCGGGTCTTCAAGGAATGAGTCATCGCGATGATTCGCCAGCAAATCCTCCACGGCGGCCCGCAGTGCGGCATCGCCGCGACAGGCACCGTCGAGGAACGCGCTCCGCTCTGATGGCGCGGGCTTTTCGAGCGCCTCAAGGAAGAGGTCGCGCGGGATTGAGACGGGTGAGGATGAGTTCATGGCGTTCTGCTCCACAGCGCGCGATCCTGGCACCAAGTCCGCCAACATTCTGCAAAATCTTCACCGTGCCTGCGAGATCACGCTGCGGAGCCGGGCGCGGGTGAAAATCCAGAGCAGGCTCAGCCGGCGAAACGCGCGGCAGAGTTTTTCAAGGCAGCCACCAGAGCGCGGGTGCTGGCGGGCACTTTGCCGCGCTGCCAGAGCACGATGAATTCCCAGCGGGCACGTGCGTCTTGCACCGGTACGAACACCACGCCCGGATGAGTGAACTCCTGAAAGTAGGCCGGCAGCAGGGTCGCGGCGTTTTCGGACGCGACGAGCGAGAGCACCTTTGTGATGCCATCCACGATCACGGCGAAGCGGGGCTTGAAGGCCGCTGTTTTGCACAGCGCGGACATCCATCGATTGCGCCCGGGCATCTCGGCTTCGTCCACACCGATGAAGTTGCGGGCCTTCAGATCTTTGAGAGCGATACTTTTCCTTGAGGCGAGCGCATCGCTGTCGGCAACCGCCACGCACACGCCGAGCGAGCAGAGTTTGGCGCTGTAGAATTCCCGGGATGCGACCGCACCCTCCTGGCCGATGAGCGCCACATCGAGTTCGCCCGTGCGCAGGCCGTCTATTTGCTCGCGGGGCGACATGTCGTGCAGTTTGAACTTCAAATCGGGGTGCGATTTGCGCAACTGCGCGAGGGCGGGAGTGAGCACGGATTGAGCCGCGGAAATGAGGTAGCCCACGCGCAACTCGAAGCGTTCGCCGCGCGCCATACGGCGCAGTTCAGCCATCGAGGAGTCGTAAGCATCCACAAGCGGGCGCATGGATTTCACCAGCGCGTGACCGAGCCCGGTGGGCTTCACTCCGCTGGTCGTGCGCTCAAGCAGCTTGCCGCCAATCTCGTTTTCCAGGGCCTGCATCTGGCGGCTCAGTGCAGGCTGCGTGATCCGCAGTCTCACGGCGGCGCGGTTCACGCTGCCTTCTTCGATCACGCTGAGCAGGGCGCGGATGCGGTCTATCATGGTCGCGATGGTTATGTGCATCCGGCATATCCGCAACGACGAACCGGCATTACCCGGTCTCCGCCGCCGCATGGAAGGTGGAGGCCTATGAAAGCACCAAACCTCACCCAACGCCCTCCCCGCAGTCCCCGCGTCCGCCTCGGCGGCTACACCATCCTTCCCCGCCTGCTCGACAAGGCGCGCGCCACGCTCGCCGGCACGAACGGCGACTACATCTACGACAATCCCAACGACGGGCACTTCTTCCGTTTTACCGGCGTCACCCCCGAGGCGCTGCTGGAGCAGGTGAAAACCGGGGCCGGTGACTGGGAAATGCTGCTGTGGGTCAATGAACACGCCGCGCACCAGCGCACCACGCTGGAAATCAGCCAGTGGTCGGATTGGACCGAATCGGTTTCCTTCAACGATATCGAAATGCGCGAATGGTTCACTGAACAGATCAAGCGACTCAACCCGGCGCGTGAGGATTTGCGCGGCACCTTTGATTACCTTGATCTCGACGACTACGTCAGCTTCGGGGGCATCGCCTGATCTTCCCCCGCGTCCTTTCCATCCTTCGCCCGTCTCCATTATGGCCGACCGATTCATGCACGAAGTCCTCACTCCCGCGGTGCTCGCCGCGGAGCGCCACTACTACGGCCGCGCTTACGCCACCAGCGAGGCGGCTCCCGAGGCCGAAGCCCTGGGCCGCGACGAGCGCGCCTTCATCGAGAACCGTGACTCCTTTTACATGGCCACGGTCACGGAGAACGGCTGGCCCTATCTCCAGCATCGCGGTGGCCAGAAAGGCTTCCTCCGTGTCACCGGTCCAAACGAACTCATGTTCGCCGATCACGGCGGCAACCGTCAGATGATCACTGTCGGCAGCCTCGCGGCGAATGACCGCGTGAACCTCTTCCTCATGGACTATCCGGCCCGCGAGCGTTTGAAAATCCTCGGTCATGCAAAGGTGCTCGATGCCCGGGAGCATCCCGATCTGGTCGCCCGGATCGCGCCACCGGGCGGACACGCCGCAAAGGTCGAGCGGATTGTTGTCATCGCCGTTTTGTCCTACGACTGGAATTGCCCCAAGTTCATCACCCCGCGATTCACCTCCGCCGAATTCGAAGCCACGGTCTCCCAACTCAAAGCCCGAATTGCTGAACTCGAATCCCAACTCAAAGTGCCAACACCATGAACCCGCGCCCGCCGCTGCCTCCCTTCACCGAAGAAACCGCTGCGAGGAAAGTCCAGATGGCCGAAGACGCCTGGAACAGTCGCGATCCCGAACGCGTCTCGCTCGCCTATACGGTCGATACGGAATGGCGGAACCGTGCCGGGTTCCTCCATGGCCGCGCTGAGGTCGTGGAGTTTTTGAAGCGAAAATGGGCGAAAGAACACGACTACCGCCTGAAGAAAACGCTCTGGGCCTTTACCGCAAACCGCATTGCCGTGCGCTTCGAATATGAATGGCACGATGACGCCGGCCAGTGGTGGCGCAGCCACGGGAATGAGAACTGGGAGTTCGACGAGCACGGCTATATGGCGCGCCGCTACGCGAGCATCAATGATCAGCCGATCACGGAAGCGGACCGAAAGTTTCGCTGGGAACGGACTGCGTGACTGCGTGACATCACCGCATCTGCGAGATGACGCTGCGGAGCCTCGCGCGGGCAAAGGTCCAGAGCCGTTCCGCAGAGCGCAACGGCAGGTCCAGCGCCGTCGCGGCCTCCTGCATTCCCATGCCGGCGAAGAAGCGGAGCTTCACGAGGTCCGCGGCTTGTTGGTCCTCGGCGGTGAGGGCGTCGAGCGCATCATGCACGGCGAGGATTTCGTCGTCGCTGGCGTTGACCTCAATGATCGAATCTGTGAGCGGATTATGCGCCGCGCCGCCGCCGTGTTTCGCAGACGCGCGCCGCCTCGCCCGCTCGATAAGGATGCGCCGCATGGCCTCGGCTGCCGCCGCGAAAAACTGGGCCCGGCTTTCCCAGTTCTTCTGCTCCCGCTCCAGCCGGATCCACGCCTCATGCACCAGCGCCGTCGCCTGAAGGGTCATCCCCGGAGCCTCCTGCGCCATGCGACTCGCTGCCAGACGCCGCAGTTCCTCATACACCAGCGGAAGCAATGCCTCCACCGTGGCGGGAAGAGCTGGCGGTGCGGTTTTGGAATCTCCCGGGGCAGTGGACATGGTCCGGCGTTCGATTCCCTTCGATATCACAGATTGAGAAAGTGACAGGCTATTTGTGGAATTCACTCCGTATGCTGCGCCCCGGATCATCCCTGACAGAGTTGCTTACCGCTCTCCGATCTGCTGGCGCCACATGGCATAGTAGAGGCCTTTTTGGGCGACGAGTGATTCGTGGTCGCCGGTTTCAACGATGCGGCCTTTTTCAAGGACGATGATCGTGTTGGCGTGCAGGATGGTGGAGAGCCGGTGCGCGATGAGAATGGTGATGCGTTCGCTGGAGAGCGAGACTTCCCTGACCGTATCCGTGATCTCATCTTCTGTCAGGGAATCGAGCGAGGAGGTGGCTTCATCGAAGATCAGGAGGCGCGGATTGCGGATCAGCGCCCTTGCGATGGAGAGGCGCTGACGTTCGCCGCCGGAGAGCTTCATGCCGCTCTCCCCGACGATGGCGTCGAGGCCGTGCTCTGTCCGGGTGACGAGGACGAGCGCCGATGCCTTTTCGAGAGCGGCCAGCATTTCTTCATCGGTGGCGTCAGGTTTCGCGAATTGCAGGTTCTGCCGCAGAGTGCCTGAGAAAAGCTGTGTCTCCTGAGTGACGAATCCAAATTGTCGCCGAACGGGATTGAAGCGGATGTCCTTCGTGGAAATGCCGTTGTAGTAGATCTGCCCTTCCACGGGTTTGTATAATCCGACGAGCAGTTTCACGAGCGTCGATTTTCCGGAGCCCGACGGGCCGACAAACGCAATGGTGTCGCCGGCTTTGGCTTCGAAGGAAATGCCGTCGATGGCATTGGTGCTGGATTCCTGATGCCGGAAGATCACGTGATCAAATCGAAGATGCTGGATGGGACCGGTCTCGACCGGTTCTTCCGGATTGGTCTCAATCGGGCGATGCATGAGCCGGTCGTAGGCTTTCAGTGAGGCATCAGCCTCCCGGTGCTGCACGATGATATTGCCAAGGTCCTGGAGAGGCAGAAAGATCTGGCCGGTGATGAACTGCATGGCGATGAGTTCCCCCGGGGCGAGCACCTTCCGAAAAACCAGCCACAGCAGAATGAAGAGAATGGAATGTTTCAGGAGACTCAGCGCCGAACCCTGGAGAAATGAGAGCATGCGCACCCGGCGCACCTTTGCCAGTTCCAGCGAAAAGATTGTCTGCGTGTGCTCCCGGAGGCGCCGGATTTCCTGAAATGTCAGGCCAAGGCTTTTCACCAGTTCGATATTCCGCAGCGATTCGGTGATGACCCCCGACA
This sequence comes from Verrucomicrobiota bacterium, assembly GCA_031414455.1. Taxonomy (GTDB): domain Bacteria; phylum Verrucomicrobiota; class Verrucomicrobiia; order Verrucomicrobiales; family V1-33; genus V1-33. Next base: position 11,335 of record JANNVM010000342.1, on the reverse strand, counting down.
TCCGGTTGGTCTCACGGTTGATGCTCCGCTGCAGTGTTTTGATTTTGCTGCTGAGCAAACCTGTTAGCCCTCCGAGAACGAGGACGCCAAAGAAAAAGACGGGAACCAGCGCCCAGTGTTTGGTGACGGCATACCACACGAGAAACCCGATCCCCACGAGGGAGGAGAAAAGGGTATTGATGAAGGAGTTGATGAAACGCTCGGTGTCCGTGCGCACTTTCTGGAGGATGGAGAGTGTTTCGCCGCTGCGCTGACTCATGAATTCCTGGTAGGAAAGCCGGAGCGTTTGCCGGATGCCGTCATTGAAGATCTGCATGCCGAACTTCTGCACCACCACCCGCACCACATATTCCTGAGTCGCCTTCGCAAGGCGCGCCAACAGCGCCACCGCCACTGCGAGGCCCAGCAGGCGGAGCACGCCGGCCACCAGTTCGTCGTCGGGCCTCCGGTTCAGTTGCAGCGCGTAGTCATCGATGATCATCCCGAAAATGATGGGATCCACAAGACTGAGCAACTGAGCCACCGCCGCGAGGAGCAGCGAAAGCACGATGTGCCCGCGGCACGGTTTCAGATAGGTCCAAAGAATTCTCACTGGGGCAATGCGGCGGACGGAAGCCGGTCCGCGGGGGACAGCGTGACGCGCCGGAGCAACTTACGGTCATCCGCCATCAGAACGCCATCGAAGAACAGCAGCGCGTTTTTGTCCCCGGGCGATAATGCCCCGCCGGATACAAACAGCGACCGGCTTCAGATGCCCATGTTGGAGAGAGCGGTAGCGATGCGGTTGACCGCCGAGGTGATCGCCGGATGCGAGGCTTCGAAGCCTTCGATCGAAGTCCTGAGGCCCTCAAGAGGCTGATTGAGCGGATGCTGTTCCGTCGTTGCCCCTGAACCGCCGGCACCGGGTGTCGCATCCGTTTCCCCTGCGGTCCCGGAATTGTCAGTACAGTGCTCCATCGCGGCCACATGCTGAAGCAGTTCAGCCTTCGCACTTTCCGAAAGGCCGCTCGCTCCGCCCACCGCTGCCCGAAGTTCTTTTAAAAGGTCATCAATCATTCAAGACTTTAATCTTCCCCGGAGGCGGTGACAACAGCTATGAGGCAGACTCAGAATCGAAGTGCTGCTTCATTGCAGTCGGCGTGTTCGAGGTGGAGCATGTCGAAAGCCATGGGAGGACTGCCTGTCGCAGTGCAGCGGGTGCCGAGTTGCTTCCCATCACAGAATTCCGTGATCGGGACGCCTTTCACGAGTTCCATGACGAAGAACGGCCGGCCTTTGTCCGTCGCGCCGGCATCGAGCACCTTCGCGATGTTCGGATGATCCGTCATCGCAAGCGCCTGACGCTCGGCCTCGAAGCGCGCAATGACTTCCCGCGTGTCCATGCCCAGCTTGATGATTTTCAGCGCCACGCGCCGCGACACCGGCTCCATCTGTTCCGCCATCCATACCGTGCCGAAGCCGCCCTCACCGATCTCCTGGAGAAGTTTGTAGTGCCCGATCTTCTCTCCCGCCTGCTCCGTCGGAGGGGAGATGACCGTCGGCATTGACAGCGCTGGATCTTCCAGAAATGAATCCTCGCGATGATTCGCCAGCAATTCCTCCACAGCGGCCCGCAGCGCGGCATCCCCCCGGCAGGCACCGTCGAGAAAAGCGGCGCGTTCCGCCGGCGCGGATTTTTCGAGCGCCTCGAGGAAGATGTCGCGCGGCTGCGGGGCAGGGGATGGGGAGAATGTGTTCATGGCGTTCTGCTCCACAGCGCGCGAAACTGGTCGCAAGTCCGCCACCATTCTATGCAAAATCTTTACCGCACCTGCGCGAGAACGCTGCGGAGCCGGGCTCTTGCGAACGTCCAGAGCCGTTCCGCGGACCGCAGCGGAAGGTCGAGCGCGGTCGCGGCCTCCTGCATTCCCATGCCCGCAAAGAACCGCAGCTTCACAAGGTCCGCGGCCTGCGCATCCTCCGCCGCGAGGGCATCCAGCGCCCCATGCACGGCGAGGATTTCGTCATCGCCGGCCGTGACTTCGATGAGCGAATCCGATAGCGGATCGTGCGCCGCGCCGCCGCCGTGTTTCGCAGACGCGCGCCGCCTCGCCCGCTCGATAAGGATGCGCCGCATGGCCTCGGCTGCCGCCGCGAAAAACTGGGCCCGGCTTTCCCAGCCCTTCTGTTCCCGATCCAGCCGCAGCCAGGCCTCATGCACCAGCGCCGTCGCCTGGATCGTCATGCCCGGCGCTTCATTCGCCATGCGACTCGCCGCCAGCCGCCTGAGTTCACCATACACCAGCGGCAACAACTCCTCTGCCGTGGCCGGCAAAGCTGGTGTGGCGGTGGCGGAGTCGGAGGGGGTGGGTTTCATTCACTCGTAGAGGAATTCGCGCTGACGCAGCAGGTAAGTCACCACCGCGCGCCAGGCGCGGACGGTGTAGTAGGGGTCGGGGAATTTGTCGGCGAGTGGCTCCGGGAGGCTGCTGCGGCAGTGGTAGCTCTCGCGGTTCTCGACTTCTTTGCGCCCGGCGGCGTCGGTGATGATGCTGGAGAAAAGATACAACGTGCGCTCCACATCCGGCGCATCGGGCGCGTCATGGCGGCCGAGGATGCGGTCGTGCAGATGGACGATGGTCTTGCGAATGCTGGCGTCGGTTTCCGGCGAGGAGCCGGGCAGGTCGCCGGGTTCCACGGTGGGAAAGAGCAGTCGCTGGTTAGGCTCACGGGTGAAATCGAGGGCGGTTTGTTTGCAGGCCACGTCGTTGGCGAGGATGCGCTGGATGGCACCCATCGCGCCGCTGGGGTCGGCGGCGCGCTCGGTGACTTCCATGGAATCGATGCCGCCGTAGAGCATGTCGAGGCCGCCATCACCGTGTTTCAGTTTGCCCCACGGCTTGCCGAAGATGGCGGCGACCTTCCGCTCGATTTGCTCGGGGGCGAGCATGCGCATCAGGCCGATGTCGTCCAGTTCCGCGCGGCGTTGCGGATTCGCCGCCGCGGTGGCGAGGCCATCGGCGCGATAGAAATCGGAGACGATCCAGTCCTTGAAGACGTTCTTTAAATTGAAGCCCGTCTGCGCGAAGCGCGTGGCAATGGATTCGATCAGCTTCCGCTGCACCTGATACGCGCGGCGTCTGGCGGAGAAGAGCGGGTCATCCAGATCCTTCGGCGGCGTCAGGGCTTTGCGACCAGTTAGGATGTAAACGACGTGTTCGACCATGGCGACGGCGAAGCGCGGATCCTTTGCGGTGTGTTCGCCGAGCCATTGCAGCGAGCGCCAGCGCTGCTCCGCCGGCAGTCCCTCGCCTTCGTAACCAGCGCCAAACATGTCAGTGAACCAGCCTTCCTTGCGCCGCCCATAGACGCCTTCGAATCTCCAGTAGTCCTGGAACAACCCGGCGATCGGGTCCACACTCTTGTGACAAACGACACATTCGGATGCCTGCATCGTGGGAATTTCGTACTTTGCCGTGACGGCTGCGGCATCGGAAACCCGGGCGGCCAGTTCCAGCACATCCACGCCGAGGAAGTGCTGGAAGTAAACGCGCGCCCGCTGGCGGTTCCGGTTCGTCTCTGTCGTGGGATAGCGCCGCAGGTATTGGAAGGTGCTCAGCAGCCCGGCGTGCGGGTAGAAGCCTGTCGCTGACTCCTGGTGCTGCGATTCCTCACGCCCCTTGAGCGCCTTGAGCTTCACGGGAATATATTCAAACGGGTCGTCAGGGTTTTTGAACTTCGGCTTCAAGTCTTCGTAGATGCCGTAGCCGCGCGCCGTGTAGGGCGTGACCATAATATAATCTGCGGTCACGATTTCGGTGAACGGCCGGTCGTTCCGCACGATGTGCCCGATGAGATGCATCGGCTCGCCGTGGATGGCCGCGCGATAGTCGTCATAGAGTTTGTAGCGGGCCTGCTGCCTCGCCTTTTCGTCCTTGATGTGAGTGAGATCGTGCTTTTCCGCCCAGCCGCGGGTCTTTTCAAAATGATCGTAGGAGAGCACGGTCTCCGCGCTGTCATCAATGCCGGGTGTCAGGAAGATGTCGTTGAACCCCTCGCGCAGACGGTCGTAGAAGGCGTCCTCCTGCATCAACGCATCAAGCAGTGCAGGCAGCGCTTTCAGGCCGTCGCCAGTGACGGCGGCGGATTCGGCGGAGGTGGGAAGCCGTCCCGCGAGCGACAGCGTGACGCGCCGGAGCAGCCTGCGGTCATCCACCATCCGAACGCCGTCGAAGAACGGCGGCGCGTTCCTGTCGTCAGTCAATGCCGCTGCCGGAATGGGTGCCGCAGGAGTATCAATCCTCCTGACAAACTCGGCGAGCACCCGGTAGCCGGCCGAGTCCGGCTGGAGCACTTCCTCACCCTCGTGTTTGAGTTTGCCGGTGGCCTTCAGCAGCAGGCGGGACTCCGTGCCTTCCTTGAGCCGGGCCATTGCGGTGAAGGCGTCGCGATTCTGCCGCATGGCTTCGGCGAGGGCCGGAGCCTCCGTTTTTGTCAGGTCGCGCAGCAGGAATTTGCTGTCTTCCGCGTCACCGCCCGTGGAATGGCACTTCAGGCAGGACATGGCACCGACCTTGACCCAGACTTCATCGGCAAAATGGCCGTCCACCGCAGCGCAGCCTGCTCCGCTGTACGGCTTGAGTTCCGCGCCGTGGACGGCAGCGGCCATCGTCATCGCTGTGAGCGCACAGTAGCTTGAAGAGGGACGCCAGATCATTAACCGGAGTATGACGCTGCGCGAATGGCAGACAAGCAAAACGATTTTTCGTGCCCGCGCCGTTTTCCCTGGGCAACAGCTTCAGCGTCGGCCAGGGGCACCGCAAGTGCTCAGCAGGGTCTCGCGCAGGTTCTTGGGATGCGCGAAATACGGCTGCACGCTGGCTGCCGCAAACATGCCGGCGGTGAACGCCGGCTGAAGATCAGAACATCCGTTGGGATCATGCGCACCGATGCCATACCTCGGCACGAACCCGGCCAGCCAGGGGCATGGCCGTGCTACGACTAATCCTGCGTCTCCTTAGGGATCGGAGGCCCCCGCGGCGCGGCGCTTCGCCCGGCGCGCGGCTTTCTCCGCGTCAGTCGCCGGCGTGGCGCTGCCCGCTCCTGGCGAGGCGGCGGCATTGGTCAGCGGGAAATGTTTGGCGAGTTCCGCTTTCAGCGATGCGTGCTCCGGTTTCGCGGCGAGATTGGTCCATTCGTAGGGATCGGCGTCGTGGTCGTAGAGTTCCTCGCCGCCGTCGTGATAACGGATGTAGCGCCATCGCTCCGCCCGAACGGCGTGGTTGTTCTGACCGAAGGTAGTGACGGCCGGATGGTCCCATGCGGCATTCGGGTCGGCAAGCAGCGGGCGACTGTTGTGGCCCTCGACGTGTGAGGGTTTCGTAATGCCGGCGAGGTCGCAGAGCGTTGGATAGATACTCATGAAGTCCACCGTGCGGGCGCAAATGCCTCCCGGCTTCGTGACGCCTGGCACCACCCAGATGAACGGCGCGCGGGTCGCTTCCTCCCAGAGGGCAAATTTCCGCCAGTGCTCCTTCTCGCCGAGATGCCAGCCGTGGTCGCCCCACAGGCAGATGATGGTATTGGCTTTATGCGGCGATTTCTCCAGCGCATCCAGCACGCGGCCCACCTGACCGTCCAGATAGGAAATGGCCGCGAGATAAGCCTGCACCGCCTCCTTCCAGCGTCCGGATGAGAGCACTTTCGCATGATCACCATCCGCACCGGCCATCTTTACTCCCGCTGCCGGCAGGTCGTTGAGATCGCCTTCCTTCACCGGCGGCAGTTCGATCTTATCCAGCGGGTGCAGGTCGTAATACTTCTGCGGCACGTTCCACGGCATGTGAGGCTTGTGGAATCCAAGTGTGAGGAAGAATGGCCGGTCGTGCGCCTTCGTCAGTTCGGCGATTCCGTAGTCGGCTATTTGCGTGTCCGGCACGCCATCGTCGCCGCCCTCCATGACACCGAACTTGATGCCGCCGATGCTGTGGTCCTGCACCTTGCCGCCGCCATGATCACCGCCGCGCTCCCGGCCGCCAGTGGCCGTCCACTGTTCCGGAAACCCCAGCCCGCCATGCCACAGTTTGCCCATACCCAGCGTCTCATAACCGGCGTTCTTGAATTGCATCACCAGCGAGCCGTCCGCCTTGAGCACTTTTTGGTAGGGATTTCCGTTGTCGTAAATGCCGGTGACGCCGGGTCGCTTCCCGCTGAGCAGCGCGGCCCGGGAAGGATTGCACACCGGTGCGGCGCAATAGGCCCGCGTGAACGTCACGCCCATCGCAGCGAGGCGGTCAAGGTGCGGGGTCTTCGTCTGCTTATTGCGTCCGAGGTGACCGACCCAGTGGTTGAGATCATCCACCGCGATGAAGAGCACGTTCGGCCTTGGGGGTTCCGCGCCGGTGCAATGGAGTGTCAGGGAAAGCAGGAAACAAAACAGGTGCAGTGGTTTCATGATCATCACTCTTGCCGGGTGCCGGCGGGTTGGCGCGGAGAAATTTCACGCAGCCGCGGAACGGGAATCATTCTGAGCGTCACAGCGGCCGATTTACCTCCAACTCCGAACTGTCGCAGTAGCCGCTGACCGTGGTGGCCGCCTTTTCGATGCGGATGATGACCGCGCCGCTGCGGGATTGATCGAAGAGGTGGATGTTTTTCCTGACAAGCATTTCCTTCCAGTCGTCCGGGACGTTTTCCGTGATCGGGAAATCTGCACTGGTGAAGACGACCGTCTGCGGGCGGACGGCGTTGAGGAACTCGGGGAGTCCGGAGAAGTCGTCGCCGTGGCGGCCTTTGACGATGATGTCGGCGCGCAGATCCTCACCGCTTTCGAGCAGGGCTTTCTCGATGATGAAACCAGCGTCGTTCATCAGGAGAATGCGGGTGCCGCGGCATTCGATCAGGAAGACGGCGCAGCGGTCGTCGGCATTGCCGCCGTTCCACCCGGGCGGCGGAAAGAGGCAGCGCAGGGTGACGCCGGGCTCGATGGATAGCTGCTGTCCCGCGTTAAGATAGGGCTCCAGAACGGGATCGAAGACGCGCCGGATCTCCGGGGCCGCACCGGTGTGATAGGCATCGGAGTGCGAGAGCAGCAGACCATCAAGGCGGTTGACCGGTGAGCGCGAAAGGTGGGGCCGCACGGTGCGGTAGAAGTGTCGTTTGCCGCCGCAATCCACCAGCCAGTGCCGTCCCTCCGGCGTATCGATGTGAACCGCTGCGCCGCCGCTGTCGAGTTCGAGCACGGTGACGGTGCAGGGGTCTCCGCGCCAGAGACGCGCGGGATCGCACTGGAAGTGACCATAGGGCACTGCGGCGAACAATTGCGCGAGTTTCACGCTGCACCATGCGAGGAGCAGATTGCAGTTGTTGAAGCAAACCGTCAGGTATCCGATTCCCAGCCCGGCGCTGACGAGGGAAGCGCAGGCGACCGCGAGAATTGCGAGCGAGAGTGACACCAGAAAGATATTGGCCAGGATGCCGACAGGCGTTACCAGGCGGAAGTAGTAAATCATCAGCAGCGAAGAGCCCAGCAGCGATGCGGTGCTGACGCTCAGTGAATCCGCGAGGAGCTTGCGCCCGCCCAGCCTGACAAGCTGCCCCCGGGTATAAAGCTGGCGGGGGAGAAAGGGATCACCCTCACTGAGCGGACGGAACAGCCGGCGGAACAGCGGATGCAGTATCGCGAGGGCGAGCAGCACACCGAATGACAGCGTGAAGCCCGGCTGGAACAACTGCTGCGTATCCAGTGCCAGAAGGAGCAGGGCGGCGACACCGAGGCCGTTGAACAACGAGCTCTCCCGGTTGAAGAGCGGCGCACTCAGCACCGCGGCCGCCATGATCGCGGCCCTCCATGCACTGGGCCGCAGACCGGTGATAAACACATAGAAGAACACCAGTGGCAGGGCGACGCAGAGAATCCAGCCATGAGGCAGTCTTGTTAGTCGCAGCACGCCAAAGAGGATGGCACAAAACATGGCGACGTGAAGTCCGCTCACGGCGAAGACATGCATGGTGCCGCTGGCGACGAACGCGTCCTCCACTTCCGACGGCGTCTTCTCCCGGGTGCCGAGCACCATCGCGCGCACCGTGGCAGAAAGCACCTCGTCGTCGCGGATGTCCCTTGTGACCGCCTCGCCGATCCATTCCCGGGAGCGCAGCGCCGCCGCGATGACGGGTGAACCGGCATCGTGCTCCAGCACGGTCACGTGATCGTAGGCGGAGCCGGCTTCGAATTCCGCGCTGTATCCCTGACGGCGCAGAAAGGAGGGGAAGTCGAACTCGCCCGGATTCCGCGGGGGCAGGGGACGGCGCAGCAGACCTGTCAGGGAGATGCGGTCGCCGTAGCGCAGCCCGGGCGCGACATCGCGCAGCCTCACATACACTTCCGCGCCCTCTCCGGACAGCGGCAGCGTGGTGGATTCCAATCGCTCGATCGTCAGCGGAAAGCTGAAATTCGCGCCCGAGGCATCGGGTTCCGGCGAATCGGTGATCACGCCGGTCAACGACGCCGGTAGCGCGCCGCCGGGGCGCAGTGCGGCGGCCATTTGCTCGCGCAGCGGGTCGCGGTCGTTGGCGCAGTGAGCGAAACCGAACACCGCCACGCAGAGCAGCAGCAGCGCCGGAGGCAACGGCTTAATCAGGACCAGCACGGCCACGACTGCGATCACCGCCAGCCACCCCGCCGCTGGCCAGCCGGGCAGGAACTCTGCCGCAAAAATGCCTGCGCATCCTGCGACGGCCAGCACCATGAGCGGCATGGTGCGCTCTCTCCACGGCAGTGGCAGCCACTCAGAAACAGCCGCGGCGCGCATCGGGAAAATGACTCAGGCGTTCTGACTGCGGGCGATGAATTCCTGCTCCTCGATTTCGCGCAGCTTGTGGTGCGCGTTGGCGGCGTGATTGCTCTCCGGATAGTCCCTGACGAGTTGTTCAAGGATCTGCCGGGCCCGCACAAAATCGCAGCGCTGCGTGGCGTGAATGTCCGCGAGCCTGACGAGAAAGAAACACTTGTCGTCCGCGGGCCACTCGCCGGCCACAGCTTTCTCAAGGACTTCCACGGCGGCATCGGTGTCACCCAGCTTGTCCTGATAGATTTTGGCGCTCTCCATCACGGCAAAGCGGTCCGCCGGCGTCTCTTCGAGGATCTTGCCGAAAGCCGCCAGCGCCTTGTGGTATTCGCCCTGCGCCACGAGGGACATGGCCTTCTGCGTCGTGCTCTGCTCCGCCTTTTCCGGCGCGGAGTAGAACGATTCCGCGACCCGGTCACCCAGCGCGGGGATGCCCCATTTCAGCAACACGATGCCGCCGGTGATGCAGATGATAAGGATATAGATGAAGAGCGTCATACTGTTGCGATAGCCGCCCGCCGGCTCCGGGATTTCCGCCGCCGGATCCGCTGAGCCCTCGATCAGCGACACCTGAGCCGGCCCCGGCCGCTCTGGCTTGTGTTTCTCCTTCCATGCAAGGAACGCGCACACGACGAGAAGGGCAATAACGAGGCCGCGAATGATAAACGTCTTCATAACAGAATGCCTGCGATGGTGGCGGACGACGTCAGGCAGGGCAATGAAAAACTGCGGCCATGAAAAAACGGTGGCCCGCGCCGGTGGAATGCCGCACTTGCCAGCCGGGCGAACCATGCCACCTGTCCCGCCCTCATGAGCGTTCTCGTAGATAAAAACACCCGTCTTTTAGTTCAGGGCATCACCGGAAATTCCGGGGCCTTTCACGCCCGCGGCTGCCGCGACTATGGCACGAACGTCGTCGCCGGCGTCACTCCGGGCAAAGGCGGGCAGAAGTTCGACGACACGGTCCCCATCTTCGACACTGTCTATGAGGCCCGGGAAAAAACCGGCTGCAATGCCACCATGATCTTCGTGCCGCCACCGTTTGCGGCCGACGGCATCCTCGAAGCCGCCGACGCCGGCATCGAACTCATCGTCTGCATTACTGAAGGCATTCCCGTTACCGACATGATGCGCGTCAACCAGGCGCTATGCCACAGCAAGAGCCGGCTCATCGGCCCCAACTGCCCGGGGATTATCACGCCCGGCGCGTGCAAGATCGGCATCATGCCCGGCTACATTCACAAGGAAGGCCGCATCGGGGTGGTCAGCCGCAGCGGCACTCTGACCTACGAAGCCGTTTGGCAGCTTACCAGCCGCGGGCTCGGCCAGAGCACCTGCATTGGCATCGGCGGCGATCCTATCAACGGCACCAGTCACCTCGACTGCGCGAAACTGTTCACCGAAGACCCGGATACCGACGCCTTCATTCTCATCGGTGAAATCGGCGGCACCGCGGAGGAGGAAGCTGCCGCATGGATCAAAGAGAACTGCGACAAACCCGTGGCCGCCTTCATCGCCGGGGCCACCGCGCCGCCGGGACGCCGCATGGGCCACGCCGGTGCCATCATCAGCGGCGGCAAAGGCACCGCCGAAGCCAAGCAGGTTGCCCTGCGCGACGCCGGCATTCTCGTGGCCGATTCTCCCGCTGACATGGGCGAAATGCTCATCAAGGCGATGGCGGGGAAGCGATGAGGTGAGGTGAGGTGAGGTGAGGTGAAGCTCAAGCAGCACTTCTCAAGTCTCATTCTGCCCGCGCCCAAGGTCAATCTTCCCGCACCGCCGCCTCCCCCGTCAGTTCCTCAATTTCCCCCGCCAGCGCCTCTGCCTCACTTTGCAGCGCCGCCTGTTCCGCCTCCCGGCTCCCAAGGTGCCGGCCCACCGTCTCATCGAAAAACTCCGGCGACCGCTCCGTGAGCCGGTACAGTTCGTAGTCGGGGCATTCCGTTCACTTAATAGAGAATAGTTAGCCTTGCCGCCCCCCGTCCCCCCTACCCCCAACGGGAAAGCAAAAACACAAAAATGAAAAGACCCCGAATCCGAACACTGTTCCCCCCTTCGTCCTGCTGTTGACTGCATTGGAACTGCACGCGGCAGTCAATATCACCAGCCCGGCCGTAGCCGACTCGTTTCCAGCCGTCCCGGCGGCCACGGACTGGAGCACGGCTTCGGTTGCCGGCACCGCCCCGGCGGACGCCGCCGCACTCGACGCTGCAGTCATCGCGAATACCACGAGCGCCGGCGTCGCGGACGCACTCGGCTCCAGCCCCGCCAATCCGCCGGTCCTCCAATGCGATTGCCCGCTACAATACCACTTTGTCGCTCCTGAAAACCCGCCCGCTGGGGAATGCTTATACGCTGCTGATGGCTACCCTCAGAACTCCTGATCTCTGCCGGTTGAGCGTGGAACTACGATGGCCCCGGCGGGACGAAAATGAGGCGCATTTCGGTACCGGGAAAAACAGTCAGCGTCTCCGTGAGTTCGGTGCACAGGTGAGCGAGCACGGCGTTAT
>JANNVM010000341.1:0-6270 GCA_031414455.1 Verrucomicrobiota bacterium | reverse complement strand
ACGACCATGTCGTGGCGGGTGACTTTGTTGAGAATCGGGAACAGGAGCCGTCCCTGCCAGACGTGTCGTTCCCTGCGGCAGGGTTCGCAGGCGAGCACGGTCTGACAATTAGTGAGCAGCGAGCCGAGCTGCCTCAGGGTTTCGTCGTCAAAGTGATGAAGCACAAGATTGGCGACGATAATCCCGGCGCGGCTCAGCAGTGCTGCTCCGGCGTCGCTCCAAACATCCGCCTCATGCCATGTCGCTCCCGCCGGCCACTCTGCGGGCTGCGGAGCGAGGTCGAGCGCGTGATAATGAGCGGCCATCTCTGGATGCCGGGCGCACACGCGGCGCGCGAGCCCGCCGTCGCCGGCTCCAATCTCCACGATCAGGGCACCACCACCGCCACAGGAAGCCAGTTGCTTTTCGAGCCAGCGAAAATTGCCCATGACGGCATTGAGAAAGCGGAGGTCGCGCCGGCTGGCGATGGCATCGGGATGGTCCGCGGGCAGGGAATCGAGCAGTTCGGGGACGAGGACGCGGGGCATGGGGTGAATCATCTACGGGACGCGGGCGCAAATGTCGAGCCCGCGGGTTGCGCCGCGGGCCGGGGCGCGTAAAGCCCGCGGCTTATGAGAGAAATTTCCATGGGAGTCGCCGGGGTCGGAGCCATCGGGCAGAATCATGCCCGGGTGCTTTCAGAACTGCCGGGCGTTCGCCTTGCCGCGATCTACGATACGGATCCGGTTCGTGCCGCGGAGATTGCCGCGCGCTTCGGCACGCAGGCAGTGACGACGCTGGAGGGACTGGCCGGCTGCACGGACGCGGTCACCATTGCGACGCCGACGGTGACGCATTTTGAAACCGGCAAACGGCTTATCGAACTCGGCCGGCATGTGCTGATTGAAAAGCCGGTCACCGACAACACGGAGCAGGCCCTGGAACTGGTGGAGCTTGCCAGAATGCATGGCCGCGTGCTCCAGGTGGGACACATCGAGCGGTTCAATCCGGTGATGAGTCTTCTGGAGGAGCGGTTGACGCAGCCGAAGTTCATCGAGGCCCACCGTCTTTCTCCCTTTCCGAACCGCAGTACGGACATCGGCGTGGTGCTGGATCTGATGATTCACGATCTGGAGATCATTCTCCACCTCGTGAAGAGTCCGGTGGAGAGCATCGATGCGGTGGGGGTGCCGGTCATGACGAAGCGTGAGGACATTGCGAATGCCCGGCTCCGCTTTGCCAGCGGCTGTGTGGCGAACATTACGGCCAGCCGCATTAGCCCGGAGAAACTCCGCAAGCTGCGCGTCTTCCAGAGCGACGCCTATCTCTCGCTCGATTACCAGGCGCAGGAGGGGAAAATCTACCGGCGCGGGCCTCAGGGCATCGTGGCCGAGGAGGTGATGGTGGAAAAGGACGAGCCGCTGAAACTGGAACTCGCGGCGTTCGCCAATTGCGCGCGTCACGGGCATGAGCCGAAAGTCGGCGGTCAGGAGGCCGCCGCGGCCCTGGAACTGGCGATCGAAATCACGCGGCGCATCGAATCGGCGGCGAAATGAAGGAACCACCGGAGATGCGGCGGTGACAGGACCGGGGACGCGAGTTTGATGCTTCCACCATGAACCGCCGAACATTTCTCGCCGCCACTGTGACCGCCGCCGCCGTCTCCACGCTTAATGCCGCTGAGCCTGCGGTCCCGCTTTGTTATGAACTGCGTGTCTATTATGCCGCGGAGGGGAAACTCGATGCGCTCAACGCCCGCTTCCGCGATCATACCTGCGCGCTCTTCACGAAGCACGGAATGACGAACGTCGGCTACTGGATGCCGCTGGAGAATCCGGAGCGAAAGCTTTACTACATCCTGAGTTTTCCGGACCGCAAATCGCGCGATGCCTCGTTCAAGGCATTCGGTGATGATCCCGGGTGGAAGAAAGCCTTCGCGGAATCGGAGAAAGACGGCAAGCTGGTCACGAAAGTCGAGTCCACCTTCCTGCACACGACGGATTTTTCGCCGGCGGTGAAGCCGGAGAAGAAAGATCCGGCGCGAGTCTTTGAGCTGCGCACCTACACCACCGGGACCGGACATCTGACGCGTCTGCACGACCGTTTTCGCAACCATACCGTGGGCCTGTTCTCAAAATACGGCATGGAGCACTTCGGCTATTGGTCGCTGGACAAAGGCCAGCCGGGTGCGGATGACACGCTGATCTATCTGTTAGCGCACAAATCGAAAGCGGCCAGCGAAGCCAGCTTCAAAGCCTTTCGCACTGATCCGGAGTGGATTGCCGCGCGCGACGCCTCGGAAAAAGCCGCGGGAGGCTCTCTGACCGTCAAGGACGGTGTGAAGTCGGTGCTCATGGCGCCAGCCGACTATTCGCCCGCCAAATAGCCTAAGCGCGGCCGCGGCGGCCGGCGGCGAGTGCGAGGCCGATAAGCACAGCGCTGGAAACGACGGGCTCCGGAATAACGGCTGGATTGTTCACGTTCCTCGGCGTCACCGTGAAGCGAATGTTTTCGGCTCCGCCGTTACCCGCGCCCCGTGTTAGGTTGATGTTGCCGCTAAACGTCCAGGAGTAGTCAGCAAGGTTCACATCAGCGAGCAGTTCCTGGGTTGCGACACCTGCGGGATTTGCGCCGATGACGGTCGTTGGGGTCAGAGTCCCGTTTTGAAAGCCGCCGCTGGCAGTAGTGAGGTCCGCCGAAGTGAACGTAAGATTGGAGTAGGTGATTCTGGAATTGGCCAGAGTGGCCCGCGCTTCGAATTCCAGAGCGTCAAAGGTCGCGGTCGGTGCCAGTCCGCCGAGTGTGGCCACGACCGTGCCGCCGGGAGCGTTGCTGAAGGTTCCCCACGAAATTCGATCCGTCGGGCCTCCCGGCCGGATCACCGTGAAGATGAAGCCTTCGCCGGCGCGGTGCTCAAAAGTAAAGGTGAAGTCCCGGCCTGCCGGCGCGGTGAAACTTGAGGCCGCGTTCCGCCGCCGCGAGTTGGCGGCCTGGTAGCCGATACCGTTGGAGAGCGCTTGGTCCCAGGCATTGTTCGAAGCCCGGAGTTTCGCGCCAGCCACGGCGGCACCGGCGGCCACGGCGGCCCGATTCTCATTGATGAAAACCGACGCGGCAGGGACCGCGGTAACAGTGCTCAGCACCAGCGAGGCCGAAAACAGCGGGATCCGGGATGGGATGGTTTGGAGGCGGGTTTTCATATGCGGATTATAGTCAGTTTGAAAAAGGTAATCTATATTGACTATAATTACCATAATTATTTTACTTAATTTGTAAAATCTGCCCGATCCCCGAAGCAAATCATCACTTCCTGCGCCAATTGGGTCACAGAGAAAGGCGTATCATTCGAGAGAGTTGACCCTTGGGAAGCCTTGGCTTCCGTGATCGCCTTCCTGTTCAGCAATCCGTAGTCTCAATCTCGAATACCGCACCGCCGCCGACCACACTCACACTACACCCTCCGGTGGCGCCGTAAATGCCGCCTGCGTTGCGGAAGGGATCCGCTCCCTAAAAGAGCGGCCACGCTCATCCCTGCAAAATAATGCTCAAACTTTACACCTATCTGAAGTGCTCCACCTGCCGCGACGCGGTGCAGTGGCTCAAGCAACGCGGCATCGGATTCACCGAACTCCCCATCCGCGAGACGCCGCCGCCCGTCTCCGAACTGAAAATAATGCTCAAGGCCCGCGGCAGCCTCACCAAAATCTGCAACACTTCCGGCATGGACTATCGCGCCCTCGGCCTTGCCGAAAAAATCCCCGGCATGACCACGGACGCCGTTCTCACGCTGCTGTCAGGTCAGGGCAATCTGGTCAAACGCCCCTTCGCCCTCGACCCGCAGCGCGGCATCTTCCTTACCGGATTCAAAAAGCCGGAGTGGGAGGCGGCGTTCGAAAACCAGCCGGTCTGATCCCGGCCATGCGAGGCCCGGCGACAACAGCCGGAGATGGTGCCGGTACTCGCCTAACTGAGGACCTTTTTCACGAAGCAGGCTTTCAGGCCAATGGCGATGCCGTCCATTTTGCAGGAGATTTCGTGACCGCAGGTGACGCATTCAAAGTGATCGGGGTGGTCTATGACATCAGTCATTTCGCACATTGGGCAGGCGGGTTGGCTCATGGAGGATGTAAACGCCCGCTCTCACCGGAACGCAACTCGCACCAGAGGACCGCCGCCGTCCTGAACAGCAATGTTAAAATAAAGCGGCGTTCGGTGAACGCTCTCTCCTGTAATTAAATGGCATCATTCTCTACCCGTCGCCGGTTGAAACGAGAGGACGTGTCGCCGGCACGGTCGGCGAGCTCCTCCGGCGATGATATGCCGGCCGATGATCTCAAGTCGTGGAAACGGCGGATGAAAGTGACCCGTTTATCGGTGGTGCTGCCGCATTTGCCGGCGGCGATGGACGGCTTTCGCATCGTCCAGATCAGCGACCTGCACCTTGAGCCGTTTACCAAGCCGAAGCATATTCAGGCGACCATCAATGCCTGCAATGCTCTTCAGCCCGACCTCGTGGCGATGACCGGCGATTTTGTGACGAACCATGCCCGTTCTGCGGGAGTGCTTGGGGAGTTGCTGGTCCAGTTGAAAGCACCGGCCGGTGTTTTTGCCTGCCTTGGGAACCACGATTTCTGGAGTGATCACACCATGGTGGAAAAGGCGCTGAAGGAGCGGGGCATCGGTGTCCTGCGCAACGAGACGCGCCTCATTCACACGGACGGCGGGGTGTTGCACCTTGCCGGAATGGACTCGCGTTATGTGGGCCGTCCCAAACTGCACACCACTCTGGCAGACTGGAAACCCGGGCAGCCGCTGATCATGATGATGCATGAGCCCGACGTGGCGGACGAATTGGCGGCAGCCAACGTGGCGGCCCTCCAGCTTTCCGGTCACACGCACGGCGGACAGTTGCGGTTTATGGGCCGCCCTCCCCCTAACTACCGAAGGGCCCGGTGGGGAAAGAAGTATCTCGCGGGGCTCTTCGACGTTGGATCGGTGCAACTCTATGTGAATCGCGGCATCGGCTGCGTTGGCGTGCCTTTGCGCATCATGTGTCCGCCGGAGATCACTGAGATCACCCTGCGCAGCCCGCTGGCGGAAAACGGAGCGATCCTGGCCGCCTGATCGGTGCCGGGACGAAGGCGTGGCAGGGGACGGGTTACTTCTTTTCCTCTTCTACAATGGTGTCATCTCCTTTGCCGAGGCGCGGCTCGTAGCCTTTGGCGATGCGTTCCACCCATGCCTGGTATTTCTTTTCGTCCGGCTGCGGATAGGTGATCGTCCAGCCGGCGCAGTGGTTTTTGTCGGCGGTGTAGCGGGTGTAAAAGCCGGTGCCGTCTTTGTTTACGCCGGAGACCACGTACCAGTTCGCGGTCTTCTTTTTGTAGGTGATCGTGCGGTCCTCCTCCGCCAGCTCCTCTTTCCAGCGCGTGTCCACGTCGCCGAGGTTGTCCACATTGAAACTGCCCCAGCCGGCGAGGCGCACTTTGTCATCCAGCGAGGCGAATGCCTGGCCGTCGCCATTATCCGGCGGACGCAGCGCTTTCATGCCCGGAGGCACCGGCAGCGCGAACCCGAAGCGCGGGTTCTCATAGAGCATCCAGCCGTCGCTTCCGAGGGTCACGGGAACCTGCCAGGATTCGCTGGATTCCGGCGAGGCGGCACCGCTCATCACGCGGGGCGGCAGAGCCATGAAGGCAGCCGCAGTCAGGAGAATGATGAAAACACGCATGGCGGCAAGGAGCCCCGGTTCACGCGGGCGCGCAATGGAAAGCACAGTGCCGGAGTGGCCGCTACAGTCACCCGTCCCGGGTGTCTTTACCCTTTGAATCATCGTGGTCTTCCGGGTGGTGCCCTCCTGCTGCCGCGCAGAGCGGCACGCCGTAAGACGGTGCGGTCCGCTCACTCCCGCCGGCCCTCATCCACGTCGATGTAATGCGGCATCGTCTGGATGTCGTCACGGTGGGCGAGGCCACTTTCAGCTTTTCGTTTCACGAGCATGGCGGAGACGTGATCATTCCAGCCTAACTTTGTGGCGAAGGCGTTCCAGACGAGCCTGTCGGCGTCATTGAGCGGGCGTCCGTGTTGCTCGCACCACTGCAGAATCTCCTCGTCAGTGCCGCCCTCAAGGACGCGGGCTTTGAGGTCTTCGTAGCTGATGTGGAGAAAACCGAGGCACCAGCCGTCGGCGCCTTTGCCGAGGTTATTCCGGAGTTCCTCCCACAGCCGGCCCTGCGCCTGGAGCCGGATCTTGGCGAGCATCCGCGGGAAGTATTTCAGACCGGCGGTTTC
>JANNVM010000340.1:0-3714 GCA_031414455.1 Verrucomicrobiota bacterium | reverse complement strand
CGGAACGCAGACCTCCCCCGGCCGGCGTGGTACCGTCAGCCCTTGCTCACGCCGTGGCAGGGGGCGTTTTTCAGGCGGCAGTTCACTCAAGCTCACACAGCGCAGCCGCTCAACTCGCGACGCCAAAGACTCAACAGCCGGTGATGTCTCCGACTCAGGTAAATCCAGCGCCTGACATACGGGACAGATCCCGCCGCATCGCGCCGCCTCATCCATTGACCAGTAAAGCTGGCCGCAGACATTGCAGGATGGAATGGGGCCGCTTCTCATCAGGAAAATTCTCCCTGCTATATAACCCGCACTGCCCCCAATAATCAATGGAGTATTTCGGTTTTCCGTAATAATTTGACTCACTGCAATCTCATGACGCCCCGGCCTGATCTTAAACCGCTTCCACTTACGGGCTGGCCATTCGATTTGGCGGCCACGCTGCATTCCGGCCAAACATTTCACTGGCAGGAATGCCACAGCGGGTTCGCCGGGCTGATTGGGGACGAGCCGGTATTCTTGTCGCAGCCGGATCCGGTTACCTTGCTGTGCTCCAGCGGAATGGCCCGGACAGCACACCGCTATCTCGGGCTCGATCATAACATGGATGCGATCGCGGCGACTTTTCCCGGGACTGACGCCATCCTGCGTCACGCCATCGAATGGTGTCCTGGCCTGCGAATCCTGCGTCAGCCACGCTGGGAATGTCTCGCCACCTTTATCACCTCTTCCCTTAAACAAGTGCCCCACATCCGCCGCATCTCGCTCACCCTCCGTAAGCGGTTCGGCCAGCCGGTAGCGGCTCCCGGTCTGCCACTGATGTACACATACCCCACCCCGACAGCACTCGCCGCCGCCGGCGAAGCCGCCCTGCGCGAATGCGGCCTTGGCTACCGCGCCGCCTTTCTCCACCGGGCCGCCGTCGCGATCTCCAATGGCGACGTGGACCTCGACGCCATCGCCTCGCTCCCGGATGCCGAAGCCCGCGCCGCCCTCTGCGGCCTGCATGGGGTCGGTGAAAAGATCGCCTCGTGTGCCCTGCTGTTCGCATGGGAACGCCACGGTGCCTTTCCGATTGATGTCTGGATCGAACGCGCGCTCCGCGACCTCTACTTTCCCCGCCGCCGCAAATTCACCGCCCGCCACGTCCGCGATTTTGCGCGGAAGCACTTCGGACCGAACCGCGGCTGCGCCCAGCAGTTCCTCTTCCACTGGGCGCGGCTCACGGATTGCGGCAAACGGCCGGCCGCTCCCGCTCCGGTGCCACCCGCATAGATGCCAGGACACCGGATTTTCTTTTGCACCCCTTAAGTTCTCGCCTACGGACGGCGCTTCCCGTTCCCCGACCCGGACATGCCAGCCAAGCCCACCGACCAGACTCCCGATCCCGACTCCCAGCTCCCCCTCGACTTCGACGCCACTGACGCGCCGGCAGCCGAAGGCGCTCCGTCAGCAGAACCTGTGGAATCCGAGGCTGCCCCCGTCGTTCACGCGCACCCCATGACCGCCGTCACGGCGAAAGTCACGCCGCGGAACCTCCATCACGTCGGGGAAATGTATGGCCACTGGTTTCTCGACTACGCCAGCTACGTCATCCTCGAGCGTGCCGTGCCGCATTTGAATGACGGCCTCAAGCCCGTGCAGCGCCGCATCCTTCACACGATGCACACGATGGACGACGGGCGCTTCAACAAAGTCGCCAACATCGTCGGTGAGACGATGAAGTATCACCCGCACGGCGACTCGGCCATTACCGAGGCCCTCGTCGGCCTTGGACAGAAAGACCTCATGGTCGAGACCCAGGGCAACTGGGGTAATATCTATACCGGCGACGAAGCCGCCGCCGGGCGCTACATCGAAGCGCGCCTCAGCAAGTTCGCCATCGAAGTCGCGTTCAACAGCCGCCTGACCACATGGGCCGCCAGCTACGACGGGCGCAACAAAGAGCCCGTCACGCTCCCCATGAAGTTCCCCCTCGTCCTCGCCCAGGGCGTCGAGGGCATCGCCGTCGGACTTTCCTGCAAGATCCTCCCTCACAACTTCAACGAACTCTGCGACGCCTGCATCGCTGCGCTGCGGAAGGAAAAAGTTCATCTCGTCCCGGACTTTCCCACCGGTGCCCTCATGGACGCCACCGACTACAACGAAGGCGTCCGCGGCGGCAAAATCAAAGTCCGCGCCCGCGTCAGCAAAATCAAGAAGGGCAACTTCCTCCAAATCACGGAGATTCCCTTCGGCACCACCACCACCGGCCTCATCGAGTCCATCCTCGCTGCCAACGAGAAGGGCAAGATCAAGATCGCCAAGGTCGAGGACTGCACCGCCGAGAAAGTGGACATCCTCATCCACCTCGCGCCCGGCACCGACGCCGACGACATGCTCGCCGCGCTCTACGTCTTCACCGACTGCGAAGTCAGCATCTCCCCAAACGCCGTCGTCATTCTCGACGACAAGCCGGTTTTCCTCTCCGTCAACGACCTGCTCAAACAATCCGCCGAGCAGACCAAAGACCTTCTCCGCCAGGAGCTGGAGATGAAACTCAACGACCTCGAAGAAAAGTGGCACTACTGCTCCCTCGAGAAGATCTTCATCGAAAAACGCATCTACCGCGACATCGAGGAATGCACCACCTGGGAAGCCGTCATGGCCGCCATCTGGAAAGGCGTCCGCCCCTTCCTCCTCCTGCTCCGCCGTGAAGTCACCGACGACGACATCGCCCGCCTGACAGAAATCAAAATCAAACGCATCTCCAGGTATAACAGCTTCGAAGCCGACGAGCAGATCAAGTCCATCGAGAATCTGATTGCCGAGACCAGGGCCCACCTTGCCAGCCTGACGAAGTATGCCATCAACTGGTTCAAGGAACTGAAGCGCAAGTATGGCCTCAAGCGCGAGCGCAAAACGGAGATCACCACCTTCGGCGCCGCCCTCAAGGCCAGCGAAGTCGCCGTCGCCACCGAGACACTTTATGTGAATCGCGAAGACGGTTATGTCGGCTGGGGCCTCAAGCGCACCGGCGATCCCGTCTGCAAATGCTCCCGCCTCGACGACGTCATCGTCTTCTTCAGCGACGGCACCGTCAAGGTTAGCAAAGTCAGCGAGAAAGCCTTCTTCGGCCCCCATCCCCCCTACGTCGGCCTCTTCGACCGCGAGAAGATCTTCTCTATTATATACCGCGACGGCCCCCGCGGCCGCTACTACGCCAAACGCTTCCAGATGGGCGGCATCGTCCGCGACACCATCTACGACCTCACCAAAGGCACCAAAGGCAGCAAGCTCGTCTATTTCGCCGCCCACAGCAGCCCCGAGACGAGCAACAAACAGAAACTCATGATCCACTTCCAGTCCGCCCCGCGCCTCCGGAAGCTGGAAGAGGAGTTCGAATTCAGCACCCTGGAAATCAAAGGCCGCGGCGCCAACGGCAACATCGTCGCCGACAATCCCGTGAAACGCATCGTGCTCGTGCGGTGAACGAACCCCGGGCTTAGCGGGTTCTTTTGCTGGAAAACGGGAATGACTTGAACCGCAGAGGCGCGGCGTGGATTCTTGGTGGTTATCTCCATCACATCCTCAGCACCGTGCCCGTGAGCGACGGTGCAGGCAGCCTCAGACTTCCTGACCTCTGCCTGACGGCCATGCAGTGTTCAGGAAACGCGTTGAGCCGCAGGCTCCCGGCGGCGGAGCCGCTTTGGACTGCGGAGACTTGTCCTGATCTTTATCCACAAA
>JANNVM010000339.1:0-2634 GCA_031414455.1 Verrucomicrobiota bacterium | reverse complement strand
GAAAAGGACGTGCTGTCGGTGCCTTCAAGCGCCTGGGGTTTGCCGGGTGTCAGCACCGCAAGCAGTCCGGTGTCGTCCGCCTGGCTGGTGCCATAGACGACGGCGTCGATGAGGCCGGTGGCGGTCACCGCCGTGCCATTGGGGAAGGCCGCCGCCGCGGCCTGATGGATGGCCACGGCGTCCGCACCGTTTTGCAGCGTGCTGTCAGGAATGACGAGTCCCACCCCCGGAACCCCGGCGCTGCCGATCACAAAATAACCCTGCGCATTCGTCCGCTTTCCGGCGAGATCCAGAGTCAGGTAGGACACGTCACCGTTCCCGTTGTAGAGCACCACGATAAAGCCGTTCATGAGTTGGTTGCCGATGCCGCCGTCGTAGAGTTCGATGAACTCAAGGGTATCAGTGCCGGCCTGATCGCAGTCCAGTTCATTGATGTAGAGAGCGGCGGTCGGAATGTCGTTGCCGTCGTCGGTTACGCTGAGAGTGCGGGTGCCGTTGAGGTAGCCTTCGCCCATTGCGGTGAACGTGACCGTCTGGGTGCCGTCGAGCAGTTCGTCATTGATGGCAGTGACGCCGACACTCATGCTGAGGACGCCGGGGTTTAAGGTCAGGCTGCTCACTGCCGGCACGGCTTCACCGGGATCGTTCGAAGTCAGCGTCACATGGACGGCGGCAGTTCCTGGCGCCGGACGCGAAACGGTCAGGATATTGGGATGGGTGCCGCTGTTTTCGACCACGGAGTTAGGCGAAAGCGTCACCGTGAACGATTGCGTAAGTTCGCAGAATTTCGTGCCGTCCACTCTGGTTCCGGGAGAATACAGTGAGCCCATGCCACCCGGGACAGCGCTGTGCGGAAACAGGGTGTCAGAGCCGTAGTTGAGGTCATTATTGCGGTTGAGGGACATCGTATGGTACTCCTCGGGGTATGATCCGTATCTGATGCCGGTCTGCTCTTCCCCTGACGGATTCAGGAGGCTCACCAAATCGCCGGTGTCATTGAGGCTGAGGCCATTCACGGCAGCGCCATTTGCTTTGACAACCCATGCATTGCCAAAAGCCGCCGTGCGTCCCTCCGTGAAAGTGCCGCCGCCGAAGACCACCACCGCGCAGAACGGGTTGAGGAAGCTGTTGGCGGGAAAAGTGTGGCGGATTTGCCCGGCGTCCAGGAATGCGGCGGTATCGCGCAGCGTCCAGCCGCTAAGATTCAATGGCGCGTCGGAGATGTTCACGATTTCCACGAACTCATCGAGGCCAAAGTTGCTGTTCGCGCCGTCGCCGTTGGCATCGCCGCGTCCGGTGGCGTGGATCTCATTTATCACCAGCACCGCCGGGGCGAATACCTCATCGTCTCTCACCATCACACCGCCGTCCCCGCCTGTGTACCCGTTCGCGTCAGCGCGGACGGGCACGTGTTGATCGGAGTCGAAAAAGGTGTCGTTCACCGCATCGACATCGAAGGTCGCGCTAGCCGAACCGGCCGGGATGACGACGCTGGCCGGGATCGTAATCTCGGAAGGATCCAAATTGGAAAGCGTGACGGTGACCGCAGCAGTCGTGGGGCCCGTGCGGGTCACCGTCCCCGTTGAGATTCCGGGGCCTTCGCTTTCGAAGAACGAAAAGGGCCCGAAGCTAACACTGAGGCTCTCCGGAGGCGGGGGCGGCACATTAGCAGTACCGGGAGTGGGTGCCCTCGCGGCGAAGGTCGAGAGGTTCCGCGCGCCGCCGCCGCCATCGGGCACGCGGGCAATGGATTCATTAGCGCCATTTGCATTGCCGTTTTCATTAACCTGCCCCCCGGCGGTCACCAATGTCAGAAGTTCCGGATCATCCGCATCGCTCGTATCATAGACGACCGCGTCCACAAGGTTGGTTGTAGTCAAGGCAGTGTTATTTGGAAACTCAACTGGCTCGCCCATGTAAAGTGCCACAGCGTCTGCACCGTTCTGCAGCGTATTGACCGGCCACTGGGGAGCCGCGGCGACATTGGGAACGCCTGCATTTCCCACAACGACATAACCACCAGCGGGGATCGTGAGGCCATCGAGGTCGATGGTTAAATACGAAACGTCCCCGTTCCCATTGAAGAAGACGAGCACATGGCCGTCAAGAGAAGCCGCATTTACAGTGTCCGTGTTGTAGAACTCAACAAACTCCTTTTCATCATTCACCGGCGCAGTAGGCGTATCACTATCCACCTCATTGATCAGAACAGCGGCATTTGCCGAAGCCGCCAGCATCAGGCCGGCAGTGAGGACCGGCAGGACGCCGGCGGAGCGGAAGGAGTTGGACAATGAGTTCATATCAGGAACAGGGAAACTGCAGGATGAGGTTGGGACGACATGGGCGTAGCTGTTTCCGCGCCAAAGATAAAGCCCAATCCTCGCACGCCTTTGTGACGATGCCGCCACGGATGGATGGCTATTTGTGCAAACTGCCATTTCGCGCCCGCTGGCGCTGATAAATGTCAGCTCCCTACTCCACCAGACCCGCGGTCCGCAGGCGTTCTGTGGCCCACGCCTGCTCTTCCGCCGTCAGCGGCGGATGCAGCGGCAGCGAAAAATCCTCCTGCCAGTGGCGCCCGTTTTCGTAGGCGCGGTCCACGAGCGGCTGCAGGTCCAGCGGCACATCGGCATC
>JANNVM010000338.1:0-8795 GCA_031414455.1 Verrucomicrobiota bacterium | reverse complement strand
AGCGGGGTGAGCTACACGTTTCCCGCAGGCAGCACGATTCCGGCAGGCGGCTACGCCGTGGTGGCATCGAGTCCGGCGGCGGTGAATGCGGCCTTCGGTGGCGCGGGCGCGCTTGGGCCGTGGACGGCGGGGGCCGGTCTTTCCAACAACGGGGAAAAGATTACACTCTCCAAACCGGGCGCACTGCCCGGCAGCTGGACGAAAGTGGACGAAGTGAGCTACGCGAGTGAAGGCGACTGGGCGCAGCGGGTCCGCGAGGGCACATGGGGCGGATGGGACTGGAGCACTCCGGCTAACGGCGGCGGGAAGTCCCTCGAACTCCGCAACCCGGCCCTGAGCAACGACAACGGGCAGAACTGGACCCCCAGCACTGCCGTCGCCGGCGGCACGCCCGGTGCCCCGAATTCCGCTGACTCGGACAATGTGCCGCCCATCATCCACAGCATAAAACATTCGCCTGTGGTGCCGGGCAGTGCGCAAAGCGTCACGGTTTCCTGCGAGGTAAATGACGAGGCGCTGGCGGCAGATCGCACCGCAATACTGTTCTATCGCAACGCTACGGGCTCCAATCCGGGCGCGTTTCTCAGCACCAGCATGACGGGAGACGGCACTGGGAAGTTCAGTGCGGTGCTCCCGCCTGCGGCCGACAAGAGCATCTGGGAATTCTATATCTCCAGCACGGACGGCGCCGGCACGCGCACCTGGCCCGATGCCACATCCGAAGGGCAGAATGCCAACTGCCAGTATCAGGTTGGTAACGAAGTGCCCTCTCCCACCGCGGACACCTACCGCATTACGATGACGAGGGCGGAGAACAATGCCTTCGAAAATGTCAGCAGCAGCAGCGACCGGCAGTTCAACCAGACATTGATCTGCCTGCGGGGTTCGGAAGCCACCATCCGCTACCGTTCGTCCATGCGCATCCGCGGCAACAGCAGCCGCAGCTATCAATTCAAGCCCCTGCGGATCGGCATTCCGAATGACGACCCCTGGGACGGGGTGACCGCTTTCAATCTGGCCCCCCGCTCACCCCATCTCCAGCA
This sequence comes from Verrucomicrobiota bacterium, assembly GCA_031414455.1. Classification (GTDB taxonomy): domain Bacteria; phylum Verrucomicrobiota; class Verrucomicrobiia; order Verrucomicrobiales; family V1-33; genus V1-33. The sequence goes on along the minus strand of JANNVM010000338.1, from coordinate 7,752 downwards.
CCTTGGCATGAGGCTGTTTCAGGCTGCCGGGATCGCGGGCAGCGACTCCATTCCCGTGGAACTCCGGCGCAACGGGGAGGAATCCACCACTTCCGGGGGCAACACCCCTGACTATGGATTGTGGGTCCGGGTGGAGCCGGAAGGAAGTGAATACGTGCAGAACCACTGGCCCGCCGCCAGCAGCGGTAACCTCTATACCAAACGCAGTCCAGAGCGCTACTGGCGAAGCACTGGCTGGAGTGTTCCCACCACACCCTCCGGACTGCTCGACAATTGGTCGAAGCAGAATAACAGCGGCACCAACGACTGGACTGATTTGACCGGCTTCTTCGAAGTCGCTCAAAGCACCGCCGCCGCCTATTTCCCCGGTGCTTCTCCCACCGATGTGTCGAACAGCAACGGCGGCCGCCTCTCCGGAACCGGGGCATGGAATCGTGGTGCGCTTGACGGCGACGGACTCGGTTTACTCGAGACCGTTGCCGACACTGCGCAGTGGGCGCGTTTCTTTGCCGTGATGACCATTCTCCAGGATTACGAGACGAATATCTCCAACGGCGTGGACGATGACTATGGCATCTACTTCGTGCCTGGCCCGGGTGGCACGCGCCGCGCGCAGTTTGTTCCGCATGATCTCGACACCATTTTCGGAATGGGTGACGCGCCGCAGAACTTCAATGCCAGCGGACTGTATGACATGACCGAAGGGGGCCAGAGCGGTTATACCTTCCGGACGCTGCTGCCGCTCGTGGGCACCAGCAACGACCCGGGCAATGCCGCTTTCCAGAACCTCTACCACACCGCAATCCGTGAACTGTGCGGCTCGATTTTCTCCGATACGGCTTTCCCGGCTTTCGTGGACAACCATCTCACCAATTGGGCGCCCGCCAACATCCGCACGAATATTAAGTCCTTCGTCTCACAGCGCAGTGCCTACCTGCTGGGTCTCATCGGTGCTCCTGCCATCACCCCCGCGGCGGCCACGGCCATCGGCACGCTGACCCAGGCGCACGGCGCGCTGATTATTTCCGAGGTTTTCGCGGCCAATGCCGCGGCGCACCTCCATGGCGGAGTTTATCCCGACGTCATTGAACTTCAGAATACCGGAGTGTCCGCCATGGAACTCGGCGGCAAGTCGCTTTCGGATGATGCCGCGCAGCCGCTGAAGTTTGTCTTCGCTGCCGGCACCTCTCTGGCAGCGGGCGCAAGGCTCGTGCTCTATGCGGATGCGAACGTCGCCGCGCCCGGCCTGCATACCGGATTTTCGCTCGATCAAAGCGGCGATACCGTTCGTCTCTACGACGCTCCCGTGAGTGGCGGCGGCCTCCTCGATTCCGTGAGTTTCGGTCCCCAGGCGGTGGATTTTTCGATCGGCCGCACGGGCGCGGGCTCCACCACATGGGCGCTGGGCACTCCTTCCATTGGAGCGGCAAACAACGTGGTCGCAGTCACCGGTGCGCCAGGTGACCTCAGGATCAATGAGTGGCTGGGAAATCCTGACTTCCGGGTCAATGACGACTTTCTCGAGATCCACAATGCCACTGCGCTGCCGGTTTTCATGGGCGGCATGGCCCTCACCGATGATTTCCTCAATTATCCCGCACAGCACGTCCTCCCGGCACTGAGTTTCATTGGACCAGGCGGGTTCCAGCTTTTCGAAGCCATGGGCAGCGGCGCAACCCCCGGGAATCCATCGGAACTGCCCTTCTCCATAAACAGCACCTTCGGATGGCTCGCGCTGATCGGAGCCAACGGTGCCATCGCCGACCGCGTGGACATTGTCTCACAATGGCGTGACCAGTCCATGGGGCGAAATCCCGACGGTGGCACGCCGTATCTCAGCAACCCGGTACCCAGTCCCGGGCTGCCTAACGGCTCGCTGCCCGCCGCGTATCAGGCTCTTTTGGACAGCCTGCGCATTTCCGAATTCATCTACAAGCCTAACGGCGGCAACGATTATGAATTCGTCGAATTGATGAACACCGGAACGGGCACGCTCGACCTTTCCGGCGTGCGCTTTACGAACGGGATTGATTACACGTTCCCCGCCGGCACCACACTTGCGCCAGGCGCGTTCAAGGTTGTGGCCCGCAGCCCGGGGACTCTCGCCATCCGGTTCCCTGCGGTTGGGCCTGTGCTCGCGCCGGGCCAGTATACCGGCGCGCTCGACAACAACGGCGAGACCATCACTCTGTCGCTGCCCAACCCCTGGGACGTTGCTATCCTGAATTTTGAGTATGAAATCACCTGGGAGCCGCTCACCTTTTCTTCGGGCCATTCGCTCACCGCAGTGGACGCGACCGCCAGCGCCGCACGCGACTGGAATGAGCCGGAAACCTGGACGGCATCGCTGGTGGTCAACGGTACGCCCGGCAGTGACGGCCCTCCGTCCATCACCAGCCAACTCACGGCGGCAGGCATCACCGGCGACGCGTTCTCCTATCAAATCACGGCGACGCGCGCCCCTTCGCTGTTCGGTGCCGCGGGGTTGCCGGCCGGACTCGCCGTAAACGCCGTCACCGGCGTCATCAGCGGCACGCCGGTGCAGGCGGGCACTTTCAGTGTTGCGATCACCGCTGCGAACACCGCCGGCATGGACACGGAGACGCTTAGCCTCACTGTTTCCACCAGCGGGCCGCTCCATCATTTCACCTGGGATCACACCACCACCTCCGCGGAAGCCGGCGTTTCGTTTCCGGCATGGGTTTCGGCGCGCGATTTGCAGGGACGGGTCGTCACCGCCTACAGCGGCACCGTGCCGGTGACGGGCACCGCTGCCATCGGTGGTGTTAGCGCCGCCACTGTCGTCATCACCGAAGTCACTGATGAAAACATCGACGAATTTGAACTGCAAAACACCGGAAGCACCGCGGTGAACACCACGGGATGGTTCGTCGTCATCGGAAACAGTAATTCTCTGAATAACGACGTCAATCCAGTGACCTGGACGTTGCCCAATTCCGTTGCTCCCGGCGAAACCCTGCGCGTCGCCGAAAATACCGCCCCCCCCCTACCTGGCCGGATAATCTTCCCTGGCATCATCTCATGGAGCACGTCGCTCAACCATGGCTGGATCATGCTGTTCGACGGTACCAGCACGCTGAAGGATTTCTTTGCCTGGGGCTGGACGGCTGCGGAGCTGGCCACGCTCAGCGTTCCGGTGAACGGCAAGACCATCACCACGGCCGGCGAGTGGGCCGGCGCCGGGGCACCGGTGGGCAGCCGCGCCACCAGTAACAACTCGTGGCAGCGCACCGGCACGAGGGACAACAGCTCCGCGGCCGACTGGGTGTGGGCGGCCAACGCCACTTCGTGGAGCCTCACCAATCCCGGCCTCGTCATTCCCTGGAGTGGCGGTTCTACCATTCCCGTCTCGCCATCCTCCATCTCCTTCACCGGGGGCACCTTCACCGGTTTCCTCTCCGTTCCCACGCCTGCCACCGGAGTGCGCCTCACTTCCGCCGACACTCAGGCGCACAGCGGCCTGTCGGCGCTCTTTGATGTGGTGACGGCGCAGGCCGACACTGACGGAGATAAGATGCCGGATGCATGGGAGTCCGCCAACGGCCTCAATCCTGCCGTGAATGACGCCGCCGCCGATCCCGACAAAGATGGCTTCACCAACCGCGACGAATATTACGCCGGCACCGATCCGCGCTCCGGCTCCTCAAGGCTCCGCGTTACATCGTGGAGCGCCAGTCCTCCGGCGCAGGTCAGTCTTTCGTGGAACGCCAGTGCCAACCGGCTCTACCGCGTGGGCTACGCGGCCAGCCCCGCCGCATGGACTGACGTTCCGGGTCAAATCCATGCCCCTGTCGCCGCCGGCACACTGACGGCTACTTTTCTTCCCCCCACGGGAGCAGCTCCCCGGGCATTTTACCGGGTGAAACTGCTGACGCCTCCGTGACAGTGACGCTCTGCTTCAGGGCACGATCGTTACCGGAGTGCCCTCGGTAACGTTATTAAAGAAGTATTCTGACATGTGCGCAGGCATGCGGATACAGCCGTGGCTGGCCGGATAACCCGGGAGGAATCCTGCATGCATGCCCACGCCGTCACCGGTCAGGCGCATGAAGTTCGTCATGTTGGCACCCTCATACTTCAGGCCCGGCGGGACCGGATCCTTTTTGTTGTCCACATCACCATCAACGACATTACCGGTCTCATCCACGAACACGCCGTAGCGGCTGCTCCGGTGGTGCTGGTCCTTTTGCATGATGCGAAAGGTGCCGGTGGGGGTGCGGTGCCGGTCGTCCCCCGTGCTCAGCCACGACTTGCCGACGAGAACATTGCCGCGGAAGAAGTAGGCGGTTTGCTCGCTGAGCACGATGCGGATCCGGGGCGGGCCGTTCCCCGGTCCGCCGTCCCAGTGGCTGATGACATCCCGCGGTGCGCCCATGCGCTGCACCCGCGCCGCCTCGCTGGCCGTTTGGGGGGCACGGGAATCGAGCGTGAGCGTGCCATCCGCACCGCGCACGATGCCCGGAGGCAGCGGTGCGAATGGTCCCTGATAGGGGGTGGAAACGCACGAAGGCAGGCAGGCCGTACAAAGGGCGGCGGTAAAGACAGGCAGCGAACGGAATTTCATGGTGAGCATATTGGGGCCGCCGCGACATTTGGGGGATCACGCGGCACGGGGAAGGGAACTACTCTCCTATATTTTTCGCGAGTCCACGCCAAAAACTCGCCGGTTCTTGCTTCCTGCCTATTTTTTCGCCCGGGAAAACCTCAGCGAGGCCTCCTCAAGCACCGCTTTTTCCCCCGGCGTCAACTGGTCCGCGCCACTGGCATAGAGTTTCTCCAGCACCGGATCCACCTGTTCGCGAAGAAACTCCGAGTCACTGAGTTCCCGTGGCGGCGGCGGTGAGTTCTCGTTTTCCCGGTCATTTTCGCGGGCGGGCAGGCCCGCGGCCACAGGCAAGGCCCCGGCATGCTTCTCCCGCAGCCGCCGCCGCAGACCCTGCGGGAAGAAGTCGGTCCACTCATCGTGACGGCTGGCATCTGAAGCCAGCCGGCGGCCATAAAGCCATCCCGCCAGCAACCCGCCGGCATGGACAAGGTGAGCCACACGCTCCACTCCCATCCAGGCGAATCCGGGGGCGCTGCGCACGGCAATCTCAAGTCCGCAGTGAACGATGAGAAACGCCGGGAACAGCCGCTTCGCCTTGAGCGGCGGCAACGGAACCATGCGGCGGAGCGGTCGCATCAGGTCGTATTCCGGATGCAGTGCGGCGAAGGCCCCGATGATGCCCCACACGGCACCGCTGGCACCAATGATGGCCTGTTCCGGACGCAGGATAAGGCAAAGGGCGGCCCCCGCCCAGGCACTTGCGAGGAAAATATAGAAAAGGTGCCGCGGCCCGGCATTCCGTTCCACCGCCCGCCCGGCGAGGACGAGGAGCACCATATTTGACACCAGATGCCAAACGTCAGCGTGCGTAAAAATATGCGTGAGCACCGCCCACCATTCCCCGCTCTCCAGCGCCGCAAGGCTCAGGGCCCCCGGCGGCGGCTGACCCGGCGGCACCGGCGCGGCAAACAGCCGCAGGACGAATGCCCCGGCGCACAGCATGACCAGCCACGCCAGCACCGGCGGTCCGGGTGGAGCCGGCTCGCGGATTGGGTGGCGGAGGCTGTTCATGGTAGCGAAATTCAGAACGTGCGGAAATGGAGCACACATTCGTGGTGCCGTCCAATTCTGCAAATGTCGCGGACGGAAGCGACCGCATCAGCGGAGAATGAACGGAATACCCATCTCTTCGAGTACCTTTTTCTCTTTTGCGAGATACTGCTCGCCCAGTTTCGCCAGCCCGCCGCCCTCGCGGAATTCCTTGAGGAAAGCGTTCACCTTGAGCCGGAGTTCATCATTGCCTTTGCGAATGCCAATGGCCCAGGCCTCCTCGCGGATCGGCTGGAGGATGGCGCGGGTCTTGTCTTTATGCTGCTCCCAGTGCCGGTAGATGGACAACTGATCGTAAATGAACACGTCCGCCCCGCCGCTGGCGACTTCGGCCACACAGATGATTTCGTCATCGCGTGGATCCACTTTGGCCTCCGGCAATTCCTCCCGGGCGTAATTCTCCCCGGTGGTAGCCAACTTCACGGTCACCCGCAGTCCTGGCTTCTTCAAATCAGCCGCTGACTGGATCGGCGAATCCCCGGGGACCAGCATCGCAATGGCGGTGAAGGCATACGGATCGGAGAAGTCGAACGATTCGCGCCGCTTTTTGGTGTCGGTCATTGCGGAAATGGCAAGGTCCACTTCACCGGACGGCACCGCCATCAGCAGACCGTCGAATCCGTAACTCACGATTTTGAGTTCCCGGCCGAGATACTTTGCCAGCGCCTCTGCGATGCGCACATCCACGCCGTCCGGTTCGCCTTTTTCGTTGAGGAACTCAAACGGTGGATAGGTGGTGTCCATGCCGACAATAAGCGGCTGCGGACCTGACTTCTTGTCGCAGGCAGCGAGAAAAGCGGCGGGAAAGAGCGGGAGAAAGTGACGGCGGGTCATGGCGGAGGAGTGAAGGTGGAAATCCGGAGCAGCACAATCAGAACCACGGCAAAGATTTTTCAGGAGCAGGGGCCGCGCCGCAGCGATCATTTCCCTTGCCGGATGCGCGCCGCGCTTCACTGTGTATGCGCACTTGGGGGGTATAGCTCAGTTGGTAGAGCGTCTCGTTCGCAATGAGAAGGTCAGGAGTTCGAATCTCCTTACCTCCACCATGTTGAGGATCAAGAGATTATGAAATATGGAGTGTCAGGTAAGAACGGATGTTAGAACAAGTCCGCCTGAATTCGGGGTAATTCGTGCGCGTTTGGAAAGCTGCGGCTCCTTCTGGTCCGTCCTCCCGTGATGCGTTCGCTATCCGTTGGCGACATTCTTCCGCGGGCAGCCTGAGCGTGCGGGGAGTGGTCTAAGCTCATAGGGAGTCCATCCGCGACAGGCGGGGTTCCGTTCGTTTTCGCTGATTCTTTGGGCGCTTCCCGGTTCAATAGAACAACAAATAAACAATAAATTAACAACGGTGTGCGGCATTGGATCCGAATGTTGACGTTAGGCGTGCGCGCGGCGGCGTGAACGTCGGATAAAACGGGCGGTTTAAAAATCGGATGCCGGAATGGCGGAAGGCGGGAGTGGAACGGGTGTGAAGTAGTTAGGGCTCGACGCGGTCTTTCATGCGGAAGCTGGAGCCTTCGATAACGATGGTGTGGCCGTGATGGAGGAGGCGGTCGAGGACGGCGGAGGTGATGGTGGCGTCGCCGTTGAAGATGGAGGGCCATTGTTTGAAGGCTTTGTTGGTGGTCAGGATGATCGACCCGCGTTCGTAGCGGGCGCTGATGACCTGGAAGAGGAGGTCGGTGCCGCGCTGGTCGATGGGCAGGTAGCCGATTTCATCGAGGATGAGCAGGGCGGGTGCGGTGTAGCGGCGCAGTTCGGTTTTGAGCGTGCCTTTGGTCTGTGCGGCGTGGAGGGTGTTGATGACGTCGATGGCGTTGTAAACAACATAAACAACATAAACAACATAAACAACATAAACAACATAAACAACATAAACAACATAAACAACATAAACAACAGGCCACACCAATAATTGAGGAAGTCATTAGCTTTGAATCGGTTGCGGCTCAGCAGAAGCCGGTCCCGTGCTCACTGTCCCGCCCCCCCGCGTTGCCGGGTCTGATTCCAGTTTCTCCTGGTTCCGGCGTCCCCTTCCTTCTTGAGTGCTGCCCGCTCGTCCGCCGCATGGCTGC
>JANNVM010000337.1:0-1675 GCA_031414455.1 Verrucomicrobiota bacterium | reverse complement strand
TTGGAGAGGATCTTACCTCACGCAAAATGCTCCCAGCCGCCGGTGAGCGGCGTGCGTTTCTTCTTGTTTGCTAGCAATTCGCCGATGCACGTCAGCGGCGTGCGCGGAAACGCGTCTCGCCATGCCTTCATGGCCGCGGCGACGCGACGCGGCGGAAGAGCGAAGAGCAATTCGTAGTCTTCGCCGTCGCTCACGGCTTGCGCCGGAGTGCAGCCGCGGTGACACGGGAGCAGGGCCGGATTGATAGTGAATCCGGTGCCGCTGGCATCGGCGAGGCGGGGGAGGTCTTTGGCGAGGCCGTCGCTGAGGTCCATCATGGCGGTGGGCCGTGCGTGCTCCACCAGCCAGCGGGCTTCGGTGAGGCGCGGCGTAAAATCGAGGTGCCGTCCTGACAGTGAGCCGCCGAGGCGGCCAGTGACGCAGATGACGTCGCCGGGCCGTCCGCCGCTGCGCAGGGTGAGGTGTTTCTTTTCCACGCTGCCGAGCATGGCGACGGAGATCATGACCGGTGCGCCGTCCGGCACGGAGGATGTTTCGCCGCCGGCGATACCACAGCCGTAGCGGCGCGCGGCTTTCTTCATTCCCTGATAGAGCCGCTGCACCCACGCAACTTTGGTCGCCCGCGGCAGCGCAAGGGTGATGAGAGCTTCGTGCGGCTGGCCACCCATCGCGGCGATGTCGCTGATGACACGGCACAGCGCCTTCCAGCCGACACGGCCGGCGGCGGTGTCCGCGGTGAAGTGGATGCCTTCGATGAGGCAGTCGGTTTTAAAAAGTGTGAGGCTTTTCTTGTCAGGTCCGCGCAGCACTGCACAGTCGTCGCCGGGACCGAGGAGCGTGCGGGCCGTCTGCGGCAGGCCGCTCGTGAGCAGCCGGACAAGCCGGTCCTCGCCGCGCCGGGCGATGGAGTCACTGGACTTCCGGGACGCCATACGTAATTGCAAGGAAGGAGATGCAGTTGAAAATCGCGTGCATGAGCATGGGCACTGCGAGCGAGCCTGTCCGCCGATAGGCTTCGGCGAAACAAAGACCGAGCAGTGTCAGGGGAACGAGCGACAGCAGATTGTTGTGAATGACGCCGAAGAGCAGCGATGTGGCGACAGTGGCATACACGGGATGAATCCAGCGGGCCGCGACGTTAAAGAGCACGCCGCGGAAGATGAGTTCCTCCATGACCGGCGCGCCGATGCACAGCGTGACAAACATGAGCACGCGCGACACCGGATCGGTAATGTCAGGCGCGCTTTCCACAAGCCCCTGCGGCTTGAGGTCCAGGCCGGTGAGCGATTTCAGCAGCGGCTCCAGCCCCGCTGCCGTGATGACGATCAGCATGAAATACGCGGCCATCAGCCACAGCACGGCCATTCCCAGCGTCTTCGCTGCCCCCATGCTCCTCAGGCCGAAGAGCGGTGTCAGCCGGTATCGGCGATGCACCGTAAGATATGCCAGGATAATCCCGATGACGCCCGCCTGGAAAATGATCTGCGTGACAAAGAGGGAGACGCTGAACTTCATTTCCGCGGCTCCGTCTTCGTTGACGGGATGGCCCATGAGCAGCGTCATGCCTGGTCCCATCAGCACGCCGACGATCAGGGCAAGGACGACGGCAAAGAAGGCGTCCTTGCGTGTCCATGGGGCATCGTTCTCCGGTGCCATCGGAAGGGGCGGAGGTTCA
>JANNVM010000336.1:0-2925 GCA_031414455.1 Verrucomicrobiota bacterium | reverse complement strand
ACCCCTCATACCAAGGCGATGCGCATTGATCCGGTCGCCACTGCCATTTACACGCCGAAGGGTTCCGGGCGGACCTACGGGCCGGCGGAGATTTGCTTCTTCGCTCATGTCACGAATATCAGGAAAGGAACTACCACAACTCCACCAACTGCCCCACCCATTTCCAACGGACCTATGGCCACCAAATGGGCACAGACCAAGGCCGGATCCCTCGTGCAGTTGGGCGTGCTCATCAACTCGTTCAGCCCCCGGCAGGGCTGGGCACCGATGTTCGGTGAGTCGGGCATCAATCTGAGCAATAAAACGCAGGCGAGTGCTTCCGACCCGCGGACTACGACAAGCGGCACCCTGGAGACTCCGTTCGTCTTCGCTCAGGCGTCGCCGGAGTCTCCCTTCTTCTTTGGCTCCAGTGTGAACGGATCGAGTCCGGCACCTACGGGAGCGGATCCTCCTGTCCCCCAGCCGCCCAATTTTGTTCCCTGGGCCGGGGTCAGCGGGGCGCGGGTGACGGCTACGCAAACTGTCGCGACATTTGATCCGTTCGTATATGAAGGCCCGGGTGGAGGCGGCACGGCTCCGATTCCCGTGCAGTTAAAATGGAAGCCGGGTGAAGTGCTCCGCATCTTCATGTACGAAGGCGAACCCAGTAATTTTAACACGAATCAGGCCATCGAATTGGACATCGGTGCCAATGTCATAGAAATGACCGCCGCCTACACCGGGAAGCCCGCCCTGACCCTGCTCAGGGAGAACATCGCCCAGCCTGCCAATAACTGGCCGCCTGCCAAATTGAAACTGACCAGCTTTGTGGTGCCTCATGGCGACTACCGTCTCACCACGACGCCTCTCCGCGTGGAGCGCGGGATTTTTGTGCCGCACGGGACAAAAGCCCACAGCGTTGTCGAGCCTGCCGTCACGGGGCAAAACGCCGGCTACGTATTGTGCGCCGGTGCCGAGATGGCTCCGCCCAATGAGCAGTTGCTCTCCGACCAGAAAATCACTCCGATGAAGCCAGAGAATGCGCCGCACCTCGCGCCAGTGGTTCAGACCTTCCTCTGTAACGCTGAATTCGGCGTCAAGCCGGTGGACAGCGTCATTCAGGCCGCCAGCGGCAATCCCAACCGCCGCCTGCGGTATGCGCACGGCCGTCGCGACGGTGGCTATGCCGGCCCGCAGTATCAGCCCTTCACCAAGGCCAATCTGATCCCCAACCGCGGCTCCTCCGATCCATTGGAGTCGGGCGATTTCGATCAGGGCATTGGCCTGTGCCCGGATGGTGCCTACATGAACCAGCCGGATGACGGCGACGTGCGGGATCCGTCCCTCCCCTACTACCGAAGCCTGGGGAAGAAAGCCAAGGTCAACCCTGCGAGCTTCTCGCCCAACCGTGTCTTCCGCTCGGCAGTGGACTTTGGCTCCATCCCCAGCGGCCTCCAGGCGCGTGTCCCGTGGCAAACGCTCCGTTTCCGGCCTGATCCTGGCATGGGCAATAGCCAAAACCAGATCAGAAAGGTAAACGACACCCCGAAAAATCCGGACGGCTACAATCACGTCTTCCCGTTCGCCAACTATTGCGGACCCAAGGATCACCTCCTGCTCGATATGTTCTGGATGCCGGTCGTCGAGCCGTGGTCCATCAGTGAAGGTTTCGCCACCAAGGGTCTCATCAATCTGAACCAGCAGATTCTTCCGTTCACTTACATCAACCGCACCACGGCGCTCCATGCCCTGCTGCGGAGCGAGCGAATGATGGCCATCCCGGACACGGCTTCGAATGACTACAAGGACGGCAGCAAATTCCCCGACAACGCCGTCTATCGCCACTGGATCAATGCCAAGGAAACCCTGCGGCAGCTTGTAGAGTACCGCTGGCGCGGTCAGGATGCGGAGGGATTCACCCTGCCGTTCAACGCATTCCGGAGCGCCAGTGAAATTTGTGAACTGTGGCTCGTGCCGGAAAAGAACAGCTCCGGCAGCCAGGGGGGTGGAACATGGGATCTAAACTACATCATCCGCAAATTCTGGGAAGAACACCGTCTCACCGGCGACAACTCCCGCGAGCGCCCCTACGCCAACCTGTATCCGCGCCTGACCGTCCGCTCCAATGTGTATAAAGTTCACATGATCGCCCAGGCACTGAAGAAGGCCTCCACCAACGAGCCGGGTGCTTTCAACACCCAGCCCGGAGACGGCAAGGATCCGGATTTAATCTCTGCCGAGTGGCGCGGATCGGCGCTCATCGAGCGGGTTATCAACCCTAACGAAAAAGAACTCCAGGCACCTGCCTTTGACTACGCTCCGCCCCTGACTCAGCAAATCACCGATGCCATGACCGTCACATGGCCGGCAAAACTCGATAACTTTTACAGCTATCGTGTCACTGAGGTGAAACAACTGACGGAATAAACTGTGGTCCCCGATCCCTCGCCCCCCACGCGGGATCCCCCCAAAAGAAAGCGGCAGACGGCAACGTCTGCCGCTTTCGATTTTTCCGGCGGCGGCGTGCGGGTTTTGCCAGTGATTCGCGTCAGTGAACTTGCTGGGCTGCCCGTTGCTGGAAGGTGGCTCGCCTCACGGACGCAGGCCGGAAGTTGTCGCGTCAGCGACAAAGGATGGCAGCCGTGCCGGGGTTTCTCGATTTGTTGGCCCCAAATGGGGCCGAACAAGCCAGCCCGGGCCAAGCGAGGCACGAGCGTCGGCCCGGGTGGGATGCGGCGAAATATGTGGAGGGACAGGAAGACAGGCACAAGAAGGTTTCGTTTCAGGATGAGATTCGTTCTCTGTGCCGCTCACATGGCATCGAAATTGACGAGAGGTACGGCTGGGACTGATAATGGGAGTCCGTTGTGATAATGGGGAACATTCCCCCGCGCGCGCCGGAGGATTCCGGACGAGCCTGCGGAGGATGGCTGGAGGCAGAGGACC
>JANNVM010000335.1:0-6269 GCA_031414455.1 Verrucomicrobiota bacterium | reverse complement strand
GTTCCTCTATCTGCGCGTCCCCCAAACCGGCACGCAAGTGGCCCTCTGAGTTCTTCGGAACGAGGAGCGGTAGCTCAGTTGGTTAGAGCGCCGCCCTGTCACGGCGGAGGTCGCGGGTTCGAGCCCCGTCCGCTCCGCCACTTGCAATCCAAAAAGCGCCTGATGCCCCCCGCATCAGGCGCTCTTTTTTGCCCCGATGACATCGTGAAGGAGCCGCAATCGTGGTGATTGCGCGTTGCGCCGTCGGGACGTAGGCAGGCGGCCCGCACTGCGGCACTCCAACCTCCACTCCCGCCATTCCCATGAAATCCCTCCGTATGATTCTTCCCGCTGCCGGCCTCGCCGCCATCGTCACACTTTGCATCGGCCAAAATGCCGCTGACGACAAATTCGCCGTCGGTCCCGACCGCGTGGAAAAGATCAAAGCGGCGGTGCCGGCCGCCACACCGGTGCCGGTGAAGAAGAAGCATGAAGTGCTCGTGTTCACGAAAACGATGACCTTCCGCCACGGCTCGATTCCGTCCGGCGTGGAATGTATGAAACAGCTCGGCGCGAAGACCGGGCTCTTCAATGTGACGCATACCGAAGACGAAACGATCTTCAAGCCGGAGAGTCTCGCAAAATTTGACGCCGTGATTTTCCTCAACAGCACCGGCGAGGTCTTCAAGGATTCTCCCGCCGGAGAAGACGCACTCAAGAAGAGCCTCGTGGACTACGTGCAAAGCGGCCACGGACTGATAGGCATTCACTCCGGCGGAGACACCTACAACAACTGGAAGGAATACGGCGACATGATGGGCACCGGCTTTGTGAGCCACCCGTGGGGTTCCGGCGATACCGTGAGGGTGAAGAACCTCGATCCGAAGCATCCGCTCAACGCCGCCTTCAAAGGCGAGGGCCTAACCATCAAGGACGAGATTTATAAATTCGCTCCGGAACGCGCGCAGCCCGCAGAGCGCCGCATGCTGCTCGCGCTCGACGCCGAAGGCACTGACATGAAAAAAGACGACGGCGACAAGGACGGGAAACCGGACCGCAATTTTTATCCCATCGCCTGGCTCTCCACCTACGGGAAGGGCAAGACCTTCTACTGCTCGCTGGGCCACAACGACGAAGTTTACTGGAACCCGGCGGTGGTGCAGCACTACCTCGCCGGCATTCAGTATGCGCTGGGTGAACTCCCTGCCGATGCGACCCCGAAGGCGGTGGCCATGCTCATGAACGACGGACGGATGGTGGCCGGAAACTGAACCGCCTGACATTTCCCAAGCCGCGCTGTGCCCGTCCGGGCCGGCGCGGCTTTTTTATTGCGGAGGAACCGGGGCCGGAACCGGGGCCGGAGCGGGAATTGCCGGCGGGGCAGTGGCCCGTTTACGCTGCTCCTCCAGCGCCTTCTTGCAGCGATCAATGCCTTCCTGAACTTTCTGCCGCTTCCAGCCGTCTTTGGCGTATTTGTGCAGAGCGGGCCAGTAATGATCCAGCGCCTCCTGATAGCGGCCCGTGTCAAAAAGATGGTCGGCATAACGCCAGTGGATGAGCCGCGATCCGTCGCCCCATGCGAGCGCCTTTTTCCACCATGCCTCCGCTTCCGCGGAACGCCGCAGGCGGTCGAGAGTCCGGGCGATGTTCGCCGATATCATCGCATTCTGCGGATAAAGCCGGTGCGCCTCCATGAATCGCTCGAGGGATTTTCTGAGGAACTGCAACTGAAGCACCGGTGCCTCGGGGAAGAGATTGGCGGAGCCGGTTTCTGCAAAACCCCAGTAGTTCCACGCGTCATGGTTCCCGGGATCAGCATCCACAGCCCGCTGCATCATGGCGGCGGCAAGGAAATAGTCCTCCGGGCTGTCAGTGGCGCGGACGTAAATGCCCCGGGCCATTTGGAAGTTGTAGTCGCCGATGGCCCAGGGAACGCAGTGCCAGCCGAGGGCAGCCGAGGGAATGGCCGCGGCGAGGGTGGCCGTGATCCTCCCGGCACGGGGGGCCGCAGGCAAAGTGTCCTCCTCAGCGTTGCTGCGTGCGCTTTGGCCGGGATTGGCCATGAGTCCGAGCACCGCCGCGGCGAGCACGGCATTCACGCCGATGTGCATTTGGAAATCCGCTATGCAGTGAATGGCAAAAGCGATGATGCCGCAAAGCGCACCCATCACGATGGCCCCGCGATGGTCGCGGAAGAACCCTCCATTGTCCTTTGCGGACCGCTGGGTGTCCGTCAGGATAAACGTGAATCCCTTCCAGCAGTGAAGGCCGAGAACGAGGCCGGCGAGCAGCAGGCCAACGAGTCCGTAGTCCGCGAGAAGCTGAATCCAGTCGTTGTGCGCGAAGATGGCATCAATGTCGGTTTCATGCCAGGTGATCCAGTCCGTGTCCATGTTGCGGTAGGAGGGTTCGTAGTATTCGAACGACCGCGCGCCGGTTCCGAGAATGGGCTCCCGCAGCCACTGCTCCTGCGCCCGCGACCACAGCGCAGTGCGTCCATTGAGGTTCCCGAAGACTTTTCCCTCACCGAATTTCGATTCGAGCTGCGTCCATGCGAGGCCACCGGCACCAATGACTCCGGCGGCCATCAGGGCGAACAGCACCACTGTCCGCTGCCGCCCCTCCGAGGGGCGTTTCCGCAGCAGATGCATCACGAGAGCGAGCACTCCGAACACACCCACTCCTGCGCCAAACGCCAGCATTCCGCCGCGGCTGGTGGATAGCGCCACACAGGCTGCCGCGGCCGCGAAGACCAGCCCGCACAGCATCCTCACAAAACTGTGCACCCGGCCAAACACCGCGATGGCCAGGACGATGAACGCCGTGAGTTCGAGGAAGCCGCAGAGGTGGTTCGAATTTGGAAAAAACCCGCCGAAGACGGCGTCCGCGAAATCGCGGCGAAACTGGAGGAAGCTCAGCGGGTTGGCCTCAGTGTTCACAAATTTCTGGTAGAGCCCCATGCCCAGATTGGCCACGATGAGCAGCGACCACACGACGACGAGGGCGAACCGGTGCCGCGGTTTTTCATAGCGCGCCGCAGTGAGCACCCAGCCGATGAACGCCGTAGCGCCAAACACCACATCCTGCCGCGCAAGGTAGGCGACATCGGAGTTTAATGCCCGCCACAGGACATAGCCCGTAAACAAAAGCACGGAGACCAGGCAGGCAACGCTCAGTTTTCCCCGCAGCCCCCAGTGCAGCGAAAACAAACCGCACAGTGCTGCCGCCCATAACAGGGGAGCCCCGATCCAAAAAGGCGGGGTGTCCTGCCACGTGCCAAAAACTCCAAGCAGCAGCCAGCCCAGCAGGCAAAGGCCAAAAGAAATAGTGTCGAGTGCGCGAATCACGGTCGCGAGACTAGGCACGGGCCGACGGCTATTCAAGGATTCAGAAATGACCCGATGTGCGGCAGGTTGCTGACCTGCAAGGCTGCCCTTCTGGAGAGCTTTCCCCTTTTCAGGGAAGATTTGAGGCGGCACCGGATTTTGTAATTACCTCAACCCAAGCACCGGTACCGCCTCAATCCCCTCAACACATGAGCAAGAACTCTCTGCTCATGTGTTTACATGCTAACCCTGATTATTGCGGTAAGCAATGGAAATTATAAAGAATTTCGTATTACCGGATATTTTTCAATTTGCGAGCCGGCAATGATTGAGGTCTTGAGGGAGAAGTGGACCGCCTTTCGCGCGGCACCAGCTGGATTCAACTGATGGCCCCACTGTTCTCAGACCTTTTTATGCTTGATGAACGCGCCCGTCCCGGCAGCGCGGCTTGGAATATGGCCCTCGATGAGGCGCTGCTGGCCGAATCCGGGCATCCCGTCCTCAGGTTTTACCGGTGGGAAACGGCAGCCGTCTCCTTCGGCTATTTTCTCCCCTGCGAAGCCGCGATGGCCCTCGGTCGGGGCCGGGAAATCGTCCGTCGCTGGACCGGTGGCGGCATGGTGGAACACGGGGAGGATTTTACGTGGTCACTGATCGTGCCGTCCGGCGAGTCGTTTAGCCTGACAAGACCTGGGGAAAGCTACGTCATGGTCCACGCGGTCCTCGCAGAGGCGCTCGGAAAAGCGGGCATATCTGTCCAGCAAGTCCCGCCAACGGCGCCGGTCCCGGCAGGCGGGCTGTGCTTCACGGCACCGGCCCCCGGAGACTTGCTGCTGGAGGGCCGGAAAATTGCCGGAGCCGGACAGCGCCGCTGCCGCCACGGACTGCTGCACCAGGGCAGTCTGTGCGGCATCCGTTTGCCGGAAGATTTTCCCCGGACGCTCGCGGAGTGCATGGCGAAAAACGTATACCCCTTCCCACTGGCGCAGTTGCCGGCTGCCGCCGCGGAGGAACTCGTCCGCAGCCGATACGGCACGGACTCATGGCAGCAGCGGCGGTGATTCCCACAGCAGCGGATGCCGCAGCCAGTTGTTCACCAGCGGGGCGAGAAACTGCCGCGCATGCCCGGGCCAAAAATTCGCACCGGCAGTCGCGACAGGATTTCGGGCCGCATTGACAAGCGCAGCGGCCCATTCCCGCGGCGACCGGATTTTTGTCGGAGGCGGCTGTGGAGAAAGCGGCACGCGCAGCCCGGGATTCAACCCCAGGCATGCCTCCCGCAGCGCGGCCGCGGGCTGACGCAGCACCTCCAACTGTGCCGTTAGGCTCAGGGTTCCGAAATCCGGAGCATCCGGCTCCGCAGTGTGCCAGCGCTCCACGTCACCATGCAGCGCGGGGGGAAGAGTATCCAGCAACCGATGACGTCCCGCCGCGGTGCGGCGCGTTTCCCTTGCGGAATCGAAAGCCCCGCGCGGCACCCGCAGTTCCACCCAGCCATTCCGAAACGTGAAGCCCGTCGCGCTTAGGGTCGCCTCCAGTCCTGACGGAATACGCGCCGCCAGCAGGCGGCCCGCCGCCTCATAGTACGGCAGCCCGAAACCCTCACGCAGCGAAGTGACCACAAGAGCATCAGCCGCCGCAAGGAGATGACTTACCGGCGGACAAGGATTGCTAGAGCACACCCCCGCGAACAGCGGCCAGTCGTGACGCGACGCCGCCGCTGTCAGGGCGGAAAGGTAATCGTGTTCGCGCGCCGAACTCGCGCCGCCGGTCGTCACCGTGGCCGACTCCGGTGCCAGCAGCCGCTGCACCAGCAGCGCCTCAGCAGGATTTTTTCGCCGCAGCGCGCGGCAGGGATAAAGCCACCACGACTCCCGGCCCGTCACGCGGCGAAGGAAATCGCGCGCTCCGTCCGCCTCCACTGGCGTCACCGGCTCCGGCACGACGGTGTTAGGGAGAAAATGGAACTCGCGGCCCGTCCATTCCTGCATCCGTCGCGCGTCCGTGGCGTTGATGCAAAAGTGCCGCACACCCGCCCCCTCCGGAACGGTAGCGGCCAGGGCCTCCTCCAGCGACGCGATCCCCTGCCCTGCCATTTCCGGCCAGCGTTCCCAGCGGCCATCCCACCACCAGTCGTGATGATGCAGCCACACGGTTCGTGCCTCTGCCGCCGCGCCAACCTCCTGCGCCAGTATCATGTTTCGCCCCACACTTAGAGTGTGTGCCCAGACCACACCGCGGTGTGAAACCAGCCGCGGTATCACCTCTCGAATGGCCCCGCGCACGTCTGGCGCCGGCTGCGTCTGCTCCGACCAGTAACCCAGCGCCGGTTCGATCAGCCATTCCACGACACACGGGTGCAGCGCCGCCTCCATGTGCTTCCGCCACGCTGCCTCCGGCGCTTCGCCCCCTGCGAATATCACCCGCGACACTCCCGCAGCCGCCGCCAGCGCAGGCAGCCCCGTCTCAATGACCCGCCGCACGCCGCCGGGCCGAAAATGAAAGTGCAAGACCGCCAATTGCATAGGCCGCCAGCCTGCCGCGCGATCCGCCTTACGCCAGGAAGAATGCGTTCGCATCTTGCCAGCACCCGCGGCCCGCCTCATGGATGCGCGCTTTCCCCCATGCCCGATTTTCTCCAGACCGGATCCATCCTTACGCTGCCGCTTCTCAGCAGTGACACCAGCCGTGCCGACGCCGACCTCACCGCATGGTCGCGCGAGCGCCCGCTCGCCCTCCTGCTGCCCTGCCATGCCCGCGATCTCGACAGCCCGGCCCTCACCAGCATCATCGCCACCGTCGCCGGCATTCCGTGGGTAAACTGTGTAATGATAGGACTCGACGGCGCGAATGATGCGCAGCACGCGGCCGCCACCGAAAAATTCCGCGCCATCGGTCACGACTGCGTAATCGTGCATCACGACGCTGCCAATGTCGCCCCTGGAAAAGGCCGCAACATCCGGG
>JANNVM010000334.1:0-5775 GCA_031414455.1 Verrucomicrobiota bacterium | reverse complement strand
GGGTGTTTCGTTCATGGTTTTGGTTTGGGTTAGGTGCGGAGTCGTTTGGGACGGAGCCACCGTTCGACCATGACGGCAGCAAAGGCAGCGCATGCGGCAAGGATCAGGACCATCAGCACGGGCGAGTGCCGCAGCGGTCCGGCCAGCGATTTTAGATTTTGATAGATGGACTCGTAAAAACTGCTCCGGTTCCAGTCGGGACGCAGGAAGCCGACCTCCTTGCCCGGCTGACCAAAAAACGGACGCAGGTTCCACGACAACTGCGCGCCGACGAACAGATTCCCCGCCAGCCCCGCGAGAAACACCCGGGGGGCCGCCGCCGGATTCTCGGACGCTGCGGCCAGCAGCGGATAAAACCGCCGGTGCGCGGTGATGCCGGCGAACGCGATGATCGCCACATGCACCAGCAGGATCGTTCGATAGGCCTCGCGCCCGCCGGGCGCGCCCGGCGGCGGGGCGTCCATCACCATCAGCAGCGCCACCGGACTCCGCGCGCCGGTGATGAGCGAGAAACACGCGAAACTTATGAGCATCGCCAGCATCGTCTGCCGGAACCCGAGGCCGCTGCCGAGCAACTGCGACAGCATGCCGTTGAGAAGGCCGTTCGTCATCAGTGTCAGGAAAATCAGCAGCGGCAGCTTCACGGCGACGAATCCGCCCATCAGCGGCGCGCGCCACAGCCCGAGGGTGAATCCATACGCTCCGCAGCCGATGACGATTGCGGTGACACACGCCAGAAGGCGCGCCGCCGTCGGCTGATTCAGCCACGCCCGCAGCGCCACAGGCCGGCCCTGGCAGAGCAGGGGCAGTTCGCGCAGCGACTGGAAAAAGGCGGACATGGGGTTGGCGCAGTTGGACAGCCGGAAGGCGAATTGGTTCGATTACTTTGCAGAGCAAAGCCGCTTTGCAACACAAAGTTCAGGCAGTGATGGAGAAATTTGTGAAGTGAGGACCGGAGCACCCTCACAACGCATTCTTGCCGCACGGTGCCGCCGCAACAAGACAGCCGGATGTGACAAGCCGCGGAGAAGCTGGCACTTTTCCGGGAGGTCCGTGAAAATATCCCTGCCGGAGTCACGGGGTTTTGTATGCTCCCTCCACCATGCCCTCCGACACCCGGCGCCAGATTCCCCGCTTTGATACCCTGACGACCTTTGTCAGAGACGAGGAGGGTAACGGCTTTTCTGTTGGCGATTTTGCCGCGAATATCCGGCAGCAGCCAAACCGAACGAGGCTCCACCGGCACGACTTTCTCGAACTGTTTTACTTTCACCGCGGCGAGGGCTCGCATCAAAATGACTTCCGCGACTGCGCAGTGCGCGCACCGTCCCTGGTGTTTGTGGACTCCGGGCATGTCCACTCCTGGGCGGATTCCATGCGCCTTCGCGGCGACATGCTCTCATTTGATGCCGCCTTCGCCCTGCAGGAAACGGCGTCGGAGAAAACACCCGCGCTGTTTCTGCCGCCTGCTCCGGTGGTGATCCCGCTCGATAAAAGTGAAGCGGTTGCGGTGGAACGAAGTTTTGCCCGCATCCGGGAGGAATGGCAGCAGCGGGAATCGGGGTGGATGCGCGCCATCCGGTCGAGCCTGCGGCTGCTCCATGTGGACGCCGTTCGTGCGCACGCGCGGCAGCAGCCGGATGCTGCACCGCAGGACAATGCCGCGACGCGTCTCGTCCGTGAATTCCTGCTGCTCCTGGAGCGAAACCTCAACGCCGCCATGAGCCCGGCGAAACTCGCCGCCAGCCTCAAAGTCAGTGCCGATCACCTCTCCGCCACGCTCCGCTCCCTGACAGGAAAAACTGCGATGCAGCACATCCAGGACCGGCTCCTCCTTGAGGCCCGCCGCCTGCTGGCGCACTCACGTCTGGATGCCGCTGAGATCGCATGGGAACTTGGCTATAAGGACGTGTCCTACTTCGGTCGCGTTTTCCGCCGGCGTGAGGGCGTCTCCCCGGGACAATTCCGCAAACGCTTTGCGGAATGATTGAAACTACTTTGCCCCCGCCCCGAAGAGCACCGCCGGAATCGTGCGGATGAGAATGCTGATGTCGAGCCAGAGCGACCAGTTGTCGATATACTTCAGATCCAGCTCCACCCACTGGGCGAAATCCTTGATCTCGTTGCGGCCGCTGATTTGCCAGAGGCAGGTGATGCCAGGTTTCATGCTGAGCCGGCGGCGGTGCGCGGGATCGGCAAATTTTTCCACTTCATACACGGGCAGCGGACGCGGGCCGACGAGGCTCATGTCGCCTTTGAGCACGTTGAAGAGCTGCGGGAGTTCATCGATCGAGAGCTTCCGCAGCAGCCGGCCCAGCGGAAAGATGCGCGGGTCGCGCTCCACTTTGAAAACCGGCCCTGACATCTGATTCATCGCCAGCAGTTCCTGCTGTTTCTGCTCGGCATCCGTACACATGGAACGGAACTTGTACATCTTGAATGGATGTCCGTGCCTGCCGCTGCGCATCTGGGTGAAGATTGCCGGCCCCGGCGAGACGATCCTGATGCCGATCCACGCGAGAATCATGAGTGGTGACGCCAGCACGAGCGCGACGGTGGCCCCCACCTTATCAATAAGGGACTTCACGAACAGCGCCCATGAGATTTCCGGCGTGCAGCGGAAGACGAGCATCGGTTTGCCTCCCATGGCATCGAAGGTTGGCCGCGCGATACTGGTTTGGATGAAGTCCGCCCA
Organism: Verrucomicrobiota bacterium; assembly: GCA_031414455.1. Lineage (GTDB taxonomy): Bacteria > Verrucomicrobiota > Verrucomicrobiia > Verrucomicrobiales > V1-33 > V1-33. Next base: position 3,080 of record JANNVM010000334.1, on the reverse strand, counting down.
GAGCCATGCCTCAACGCCTTCGATCTCACAGGCATTCACAGCCTCCTCGATGCGGTTCAGGTGAACGTGTGCCGCGGCGAAGATAACCCGCTCCACCGATTTCTCATGGAGCGCGATCACGAGCCGGGACACCGGCTCCGTGGAGATGTCGATGCGGTCCACGATGTCGAATTCCGCCATCTGTTCTTTTGTGAAGGCGGCGAAGAGCCGGTCCACGTCCTGCTGCGGGCCGGCAATGAGCACGCGCTGTTTCCACTGGCCGAGTCGAATCTGCTTTCTGAGCCAGTTGCGCGCGACAATCTCGCGCAACAAAAGTGCCGGCACGGCGATGAGCGGAAAGAGCAGTACGACCGCACGGCTTTCCGCGGCCTGTTTGCCAAACGCGACGAACACCGACGTGAGGATCACCATGATGAGCAGGCCCTGACACAACTGGGTAAGCGACCGCACCGTGGTCTTCTGCGCGGGATGCAAGTAGTAGCCGAATTTCTCCAGAACCAGCGGAGTGAACGGCACGATGAGCAGCATCTGCCAGTAAAACTTGTCCAGCGGCGGGATCGAGTCCCATTTGAAGATCGTGTGCGCCCAGGCCCGTAGTGCATACGCCGCCCAAAACGCCAGCGCGAGAAGCACGCTGTCGAGGATCTGGTTGAGCTTGAGGTTGAATTCCTGCCTGCGTCCGAGCATAGGGATGGCCGCCGCTGTCAAACAACAACGCCCGCGGCAGTGCGGGCACCTGAGCCTTCCAGCGGCGGAATTATTCATGCTAAATCACAGCGCGCCGGATAAAGCAAGTATCCTCTCCGTAACTCACGCCGCGGGCAGTGTCGCCGACGGGGCCACCCTCGACCGCCTGTCCTCCATGGATGTGCCGTCACTTTGCGACATAGTGGAGTTCCGCGTGGACACCTGGCCGGATCGCGCCGCCGCCGGACTCGCGCAGGCGGAACAGTGCCCGGTGCCCGCTCTAATCACGGTGCGCCGGCCCGACGAAGGCGGACAGAATGATCTGAATACGGCGGATCGGGTCCGGTTGGCGCACATGTTCCTTCCTTCCGCTACTTTGCTCGACGTGGAAATTGCTTCGCTCGGGGCAATGGCCGGACTGGTCGCCGACGCGCGCGCACGGGGAGTCATTGTGATCGCGTCGTTTCATGACTTTACCGCGACGCCGGGCCTCGACGAACTGCGGCAAAAGCGCGATGCCGCCCTCGCCGCCGGTGCGGACATGGTGAAATTTGCCGCCACCCTGCACCGCACTGCGGACATCGCCACGCTGGCGGCCTTGCTCGAAGAGCCCGGCCACCCGCCGCTCAGTATCATGGGCATGGGCAAACTCGGACGCGTGTCGCGACTCATCTTCGCGCAGCTCGGCAGCGTCGTGAATTACGGTTATCTCGACCGCCCCACCGTTCCCGGCCAATGGCCCGCGGCGCGGCTGCGGGAACTCATTCGCGAGTTATAACGCCGCGCGCAGCACTTTCCCCAGCGGCGAGCGCGGCAACTCCGCTACGTGCCGGGTGCCGGCAATCCTCGCAAACGGCGGCAGCGCCTCATTCGCCGCAGCAATAACGGCGGGCGTTTCTGCTTCGCCCAGATCGGTGACCAGCCACGGCCGCACGCCGGCGCGTTCGTCAGTCAAAGCGATGACCACACCGCGATTTGGTGGCATTCCGGCGAGGACGAGTGCGGATTCGACGGCGTCAAGGTCCACCAGTTCGCCGAGGATTTTCACTGTGCGGTCGCAGCGGCCCAGCGGAGTCAGGGTGCGGCCATCCAGTGCTGCGCGGTCATTGGTTGTGAGCCAACCGTCGTGATCCACAGCCCGGTAAAACTCCCAGCCGCCACCGCTGCGGGTATATCGTCCTGACAAAAGCGGTGCTCCGCGCAATTGCAGCCGGCCCTCGTCGTTCACCCGGGCTTCCCAGCACGGCAGCAATTCCAGCGGCGGCAGGGAACCGTGGGCGCCAGGCCGCGCCGTGGCGACCTGGGAGGAAGCCTCCGTCATTCCATAACTTGGCAACAGCGGCCAGCCGAGGGCGCGGGCTTTCACAAACAACGAAGCCTCCAGCGATCCGCCGCCAACGATCACGGCACGCAGCGCCTCCGGCGCCCTCAGCCCCGCCGCGACGAGGTCAAACACCTGCGCCGGCACGAGCGACGTGAGCGTGATGCCCTTCTCCTCCACAGCCCTGACAAATCGCTGCGCCTCCCACTTTTCCTCATCCACCACCACCCGGCTCCCGCTCAGTTCCGCCCGAAAACGAATACTCATCCCGCCGACGTGAAACTCCGGCAGTACGCGCAGCCAAATGTCAGCGGAGGTCGCACCCAGCCAGTCATTCACTGCGGCTGCATTTGCCCGCATCGCCTCATGAGAAAGGCACACCAGCGACGGCGCACCCGTGGAGCCTGACGTTTGGAAAACAAGACACCCTTCAGGCAATTCCCCGGGAGGATCCTCCAGCGGCGCGCGGGGATTCATCAGCAGACGAGCCGGTGAACCGCCAAGCCGTTCCCACGGCAGTTTCTCCAGCAGCGCGTCAAATCCAAGCCCCGTCCCCGCCGCCGCCAGCAATTGCGGCCCATCCGTCCGGACCGCTTCGATGAAGGCATCCGGCTCAAACAAGTGATGCGTCAACAGTCCGGCCTCCAGTTGATTTCCAGGGTAGCGTGACGCCTCCCATGCCGCGAACATCTGCCCCAGTGGATGATCCATGTAGCTCGTGAACACCACCGGCAAGCTCCGCAATCCGCAGGTATCCAGCGCCGGCTTCAACACCCGCACCTCATACCCGCCGGCGTCAACTCCATCCAGCCGGTCCAGTGCCAGCGTCATTCCCAACGCCCTCCGAATCTCCCGCCAGCGCGCCGCATCGTACGGCTCCGGGTCTTCGATAAAATCCACCCGCTCCGCCCACGGGCGCAGCGCCAGCAGGGCCGCGATGCCCGTGCCGTTGCAGTCAATGCGCACCCGCAGCCCGGCCTCCACCGCGGCCCTCACGCGACTGGCAATGCCGTTGTCGTCTCCGTGCGTTTTCAGTTTCACCGTTGTAAATCCGGCAGCGGCGAGGGCCGGG
>JANNVM010000333.1:0-3217 GCA_031414455.1 Verrucomicrobiota bacterium | reverse complement strand
AGCCGGTGATGATGCCGGCGGCGATGAGCATGACACTGGTGTCGAGTGCGAACCCGGCCAGCATGGTGGTGCCGCCGAGTGCCGGAATCCAATCGTGCGGAAGATGGATTTCCGCGGGAAAGATGGTGCTGAGTGTGCCGGCGAGTCCGTCGAGCCCGAAGGCTTTGACGGTGTCTCCTGACATCCGGAGCAGACCTGCCACTGATCCGATGATAAGCGCGATGATCAGAATCTTCGCCTTCCGCCGCGCGGCGGTGCCTTCGCTGTAGAGACTCCGTGTGGTCTCCGCCGCGGCAATGCCGCCGGGAAAGGCGAGTTGCTCGTGATTGATCATCTGCCGCTTGAACGGAACGGCGAGAAAGACGCCGAGCGCCGCGGTGAGAAAGACAAAGGCCATGACCACCGGCCATGACTGGTGTGCGCCCTCCACCATGAGCAGCGCGCCAAAGGCCGCGGCTACGGTGCCGCCTGTGGAATAGCCGGCGGCGGACGCGGTGCTCTGCATGCAGTTGTTTTCCAGCATCGTGAGCGGGCGCAGGCCGAATGCTTTCATGATCGACCCGAGGCTGTAGGCGAGCACACAGGCAGTGATGGTAACTCCGAAAGCCCAGCCGAGTTTGATGGACGTGTAGAGATTCGATGCCGCCATCACCATGCCGATGAGGCCGCCCACAAGCACCGCCCGCCATGTGAACTGGGGGACATGGTCGCCCTGATAGACATTTTGGAACCACCACAAATCCTTCTCTTCCGGGGTGGCGTCCGGTCCCGGCGGTGTCGCGCCGGGTGCGGGCTCAGTGGGTGGCAGAGTGGCTGGATTGAGGTCGGCAGGCATGAGTGTTACGGGAATTAATGGCCCGGTTGAAGCGTAAGTTGTGCCGGCTGGCAAGGACGCTGAGAAAAAACCGTGCGGGAATCCGGGGACTTCCGCGGATTTGCGGTGGGGATCGGACGGACGCGTGGCGTGGAAAGCGGCAATGCTTGCCGCAGTCCAGAGCCTGCGGCGTTTACAGCAGGGCGACGAAACGTGATCGCCGAAGGCTGTGGACTGCTGTGAGCATCACAGCTTTTCGGGGAAACCGTGCCGCGTCAGATCAACGCCCCAGCCGCCTGAGGTTCTCCAGGACGAACGGGCCGAAGTGCCGTGCGGCTTCCTCCACGCTGAGGCTCACGCCTTCCCGCTCCAGCGAAGTCATCACCACGCCGTCAATGCCGCAGGGCGTGATTGCAGCGAAGCCTTCGAGGGTGCCGCCTATATTAATAGCGAACCCGTGCTGGCTGATCCAGTGCCGCGCGCCGACGCCGATGCTGGCGAGCTTGCGGTCCTTTACCCACACGCCGGTGAGGCCCTCGCGGCGGCCGGCCATGACGCCGAGCGCGAGGCAGCCATCAATGAGCGACTGTTCGAGCGCGCGCAGGTAGTGGTGCAAATCCTGGCCGTAGCGCACGAGATTGAGCACTGGATAGCCGACGAGTTGGCCGGGCCCGTGCCATGTCGCCTTGCCGCCGCGGCCGATCTCCACCAGCGGCGCGGGCAGGGCCTCGAGTTCGCGCAGGCTGCTGCGGTCCGGCGTGCGTCCGATGGTGAAAACGGAATCGTGTTCAAGGAGCAGGACCGTGTCCGCGTTTTCACCCGCGAGATGCCGGGCGAGCAGTTCCTCCTGGAGGCGGAGTCCGTCTGAATAGGCCACGCGGCCGAGCCAGTGGATGGCGGGGCCTGATGGGGTCGCCCTTTCAGGGCTTGAGCTTGTTGGTGGTTCGGAACCCGGGGCGTTGCCCCGGGCTGGGATGTCCCGCCCCGTTGGGGCTGCGTAGTTCGCAGCCTCAGCCGGAGTTGGCGTTTCAATTTCCATGAGGTGGAGAACGCCCCGCCTCCGCATCTCCGCAAACGAAAAACCTCTCGCCAAATCCCGGGCTGTGCGCTCGAATGCGCGCGCTTCCCGACTTTCCCACTCATGGCCACTTCCCTCAATCCCAACGTTTCCTGGTGGAAACTGCTCAACAAGCACCACTGGTTCGTCCTCACCATTGCCACGATGGCATGGGTGTTCGACTGTCTGGACCAGCAGCTTTTCATCCTCGCACGGCCCGCGGCCATGAAAGCGCTGCTCGCGCCGGAACTGAATGCGAAAGAGTTCGCGGGTTATGCCACCTCCATATTCATGGTCGGCTGGGCCACGGGCGGATTAATCTTTGGGTCCCTGGGTGATCGTTTTGGCCGGGCCAAAATGCTGACGGTCACGGTCCTCATCTACTCTGTCTGCACGGGACTCAGTGCGTTCTCGCAGGATTTCTTTCAGTTCGCCCTCTACCGCTTCATCACCGGACTCGGCGTCGGCGGGGTCTTTGGTCTGGCGGTGGCGCTGGTGGCGGATTCGCTGCCGGAGCAGGCACGATCGAAAGCCCTTGGCACCCTCCAGGCGCTGTCAGCGGTGGGAAATATCACCGCCGGACTTTGTTCCATCTGGATCGGCAGCCTGGTGGACAGCGGCAGTATCACAGGCGGCGACTCGTGGAAATATCTGTTCTGGATCGGCGCGCTGCCGGCATTTCTCTGCGTCTTCATCGCCGTTCGTCTGAAGGAGCCTGAAAAATGGGTCAAAGCGCGGGCTGAAGGGAAACTCACCGGCGTTAAGTTTGGCAGCTATGCAGCGCTGTTTGGCGACCGCCGCTGGAAGCGCCATGCCCTGGGCGGCATGCTGCTGTGCATTTCGGGTGTCATCGGCGTTTGGGGTATCGGCTTCTTCGCCCCGGAATTGGTGGGCAGCGTGATGGCTCGTTCGCTCAAGGAAGCCGGCGTGAGCGGCGCTCAGATCGCTTCGGAAACCGCCAAGTGGACCGGCATCAATGGTATCGTGCAGAACATCGGTGCCTTCTGTGGCATGATTTGCTTCACCTGGCTGGCCCAGGGCATCGGACGGAAGAAGGCCTTCATCATCGGGTCCATCTGTGCGGCCGCGGCGACTATTTTCTACTTTCAGTGTTTCAACGACAAGTCAGACATCTGGATGACGGCCGTCATGGGCTTCTTTCAGCTCGCCCTGTTTGCCGGCTTTTCCATGTATCTGCCGGAACTCTTCCCGCTGCGTCTTCGCAGCACCGGCATCAGTTTTTGTTATAACGTCGGACGTTTCCTTGCCGCCCTCGGTCCATGGACGCTGGCGGTGCTCACGAAAAACCTCAGTGACAAAGCCGCCGCCGCGGCCGCCGGTGCCGG
>JANNVM010000332.1:0-9856 GCA_031414455.1 Verrucomicrobiota bacterium | reverse complement strand
GTCCTCGCCATTGGACCGATGGCGGTGGCTTCTGCTGCCCCAGTTATCAATGAGATCATGTACCGGCCTGGCACGGGATTGCCCGAGAGGACCGGTGACGAGTTCATCGAGATTCATAATCCTGATGCCCAGCCGGTGGACGTCAGCGGATGGCGGTTCAGCACCGGGATTGATTTTACGATTCCCGCGGGCCGCGTCATCCCGGCAAACGGTTATTTGGTGGTCTGCGCGAACATCACCGACTTTCAGGCGAGATATCCCGGGGTAACCAATGTCATCGGCAACTGGGTCGGCACGCTCGCCAACTCCGGCGAAAAGGTCACGCTGGTGGACGCGGCGGGCGTCGTGGTGGACCAGGTGAGCTATGCCGATGAAGGCGACTGGGCGACGCGGGTGCGGGAGCCGTCATTTGGCGGATGGGATTGGGCCACCCTGGCGGATGGCGGCGGCAGATCACTGGAACTGCGTCAGCCGCAGCTTTCCAACAACAACGGCCAGAACTGGACTCCTGGTGCTGCCGCCAACGGCACGCCCGGCGCGGCCAACTCGAATGCATCGGCGAACATCGCGCCGCTCATCAAGGACGTTCACCACACCCCCGCAGTGCCGCGCAGCACCGATAATGTGGTCATCTCCTGCGAACTGGAGGATGAAGCGGCCACCGGCTTCTCCGCGACGCTGTTCTGGCGGGTATCCTCCGCTGCGCCGCCGGCATTCACTTCGACTCCCATGATTGATCAGGGCAGCGGCGAATTTTCGGCAACGTTAGGGCCGCGCGTCGACAAATCCATCATCGAATTTTACGTCGAGGCGACCGACGGGACTTCGTCGCGGACCTGGCCGGCGGCGACGGACGGGGCCAGTGCCGCGGATCGCGGCCAGTTCGCCAACGGTGTTTACCAGGTGGACGACGCCGTGCCGGTGGCGCAACAGCCGCTCTACCGGCTCGTTCTCACGGTGCCGGAAAACACCGCTTACCAGCAGCTCGCCGGCAGCAATCCCGGCAGCGACCGGCAATTCCACATGACCTTCATCGGCAGCATTGGCGGAGATCCCGATGTTCGTTATCGCTCCTCCATGCGGATTCGGGGAGCCAGCAGCAGGGGGCACGATCCCAAGCCGCTGCGCATCAGCATTCCGGGCGACGAACCATGGAACGGCAGTTCCGGGTTCAACCTCAATCCCAAATACTCGTGGCTGCAATACATCGGGGCCAAACTTTTTCAGGCATCGGGCCTGCCGGCCAACGATTCCAAGTCCGTCGAAGTCCGGCGCAACGGCGTGAACTACGCGCGCGGCGACGGCTTCGATTACGGTCGCTGGGCCCACATGGAGGACCTTAATTCCGATTACGCCGGAAAGCACTTTCCTCTCGATCCCAACGGCAATCTTTACAAAAAAGTGCGCCCTGACAACAACTGGGCGTGGCGCAACGGCAACCTGGGAGCCTACGCCGGCGACGGCTGGAGCAAACAATCCAACGCCGCCGCAAATGACTGGGCCGATCTCGACACTTTTCTGGGCGCGATGAATGCCAGTTCGGGCACGGCAAATTATCTCCCTGACATCGAAGCGGTGGCAGATCTGGATCAGTGGATGGACTGGTTTGCGATCGAAACGATCCTCGCCAACCGGGAGACCAATGCCAGCAACGGCGCGGATGACGACTACAGCATGTATCGGGGCGAATTCGACCCGCGCTTCAAGTTTCTTCCGCATGACTTCGATACGATTCTTGGCGGAGGTGACACTCCGTCTCCATCGAACCACACGATTTTCGACATGACCTCGAGCGGCGATGTCCTCGAACCGCTGGTTCCGTTCTTTCAGATTCCTTCCATTCGTCAGCGATATTTTCAGTCGCTCCGCAAATTGTGTCAGTCCACATTCGCCCCGGCCAGGTTTGACCCGTTCATTGATAGTCATCTCGGCGGGTGGGTGCCGGCCGGAACGCTTTCCACCATCAAAGTCTGGATGGAAGAGCGCTGCGCGTTCATCGAGAGTTCCATCGCTCCGGAACTTGGTCCGCCGGTTCCACTGCCGGTTCCAACCACAGTTAGTTCGTTTACTTCTCCGCACGGTGCCCTTTTTATCAACGAAGTGCTGGCGAAAAATGTCGCCGCGCAAAACATCGGTGGCACGTTTCCAGATTGGATAGAGTTGCGCAACACCGGGGCCGCCGCACTCGATCTGGCTGGCAAAAGCATCACGGACACCGCGGACATAAAGAACAAGTTCGTCTTCACGCCGGGCACCGTCATCCCCGCCGGCGGCTACCTCGTGCTCTATGCGGATGGCGGCACCGGTGCTGGAATTCATCTTGGCTTCGAACTGGAATCAGAAGGCGATCAGGTCTTCCTCTACGACACTGCAGCCAGCGGTCAGGCGTTGATTGACTCCGTTGGATTCGGGCCGCAGGCAGCGGACTTTTCCATTGGGCGAACCGGGGCCGGCCTTGATGTGTGGACGCTCTGTCCGCCTTCCCCGGGTGCAGCAAACTCCGTTCAGCCGACCGGCAATGCCGCCGGCGTTGTCATCAACGAATGGCTGGCCAACCCCAGGGTTCGCGTCACCAGCGACTTTCTCGAACTGTTCAACCCGGCGACGCTGCCGGTGAGGCTCGGCGGACTCGCGATCACGGACGATTTCGCCAACTATCCGGACCGGCACAAGCTGCCGCCGCTCAGTTTCATCACTCCCATGGGATTTGCCGTACTCAAGCCAAAGGGCAACCTCGCCAGCCCGGGAAATCCGAGCGAACTCCCGTTCAAGTTATCCGCGGTCAATGGCTGGGCCGCCATTCTTGGAGACAACGGTGTTCTTATTGACCATGCCGATACCGACTGCCAGTTTCCTGACGTTTCCCGCGGCCGCCAGCCGGATGGAGCGGGCGCTCTGGCCAACTTTATTGTGCCCACACCCGGGCGCCCCAACCTTTTGCCCGGTGCGGCGACGCTGGCGCTGCTCAACGGGCTCAGAATCACCGAAATCCATTACAACCCGCAGGGCGGGGGAAATTTTGAATTCGTCGAACTGAAGAACATTGGCGCCACCTCCCTGTCTCTTGCCGGGGTTCGTTTCACTGACGGGATTGATTTTACCTTTCCCTCCGGTGCGACGCTGGCACCTAACGCGTTCTTCGTTCTGATTCACGACCCCGTCGCTTTCGCGTCCCGCTACCCGGCGGTTTCGGCGGGCGGGGTATTTGGCGGTGCGCTCGACAACAGCGGTGAACCGGTCGCACTCACGCTGCCGCTGCCTGATGAAGTGAACATCCTCGCTTTTGAATTCGAAGACGGATGGCATCCATCCACCGACGGCGGCGGCTACGCCCTCGAATTGATAGACCCCGCGGGCACATTGCCTCAGGATTTCGACAAAAAATCGAAGTGGGGCGCCAGCGGACAGCTTCACGGCACGCCGGGCAGCAGCGGCCCGCCCATTATTACCAGCCCGCTCAGCACTTCCGGCACGCTGGGCGATCCGTTCGCCTACCAAATCTCCGGCACCAACGGGCCGACCGGATTCAACGCCACCGGCTTGCCAGGCGGATTGAATGTTGATCCGGGCACAGGCCTGATCAGCGGCAACCCAACCGCCTTCGGCGCCTTTTCGCCAACGATCCATGCCACGAATGTTGGCGGCAGCGGTTCGGCGACGCTGTCCCTTTTCATCGCGGCATCAGGTCCACTGCATCATTTTACATGGGCGAACGTCTTATCACCAAAAAATGAGGGAGTGCCCTTTCCCGTTCAGGTTACGGCCAAAGACGCGCAGGAGCGAACGGTCATCGGCTTCAACGGTCAGCCAAACATTAGCGCCTTCGCGGGAACCGGAACGTCTTCGTCGCTCATCATTACCGAGTGCAAAGACCAGGACCCCGACGAGTTCGAAATCCAGAACGTCTCCGGGCAGGCCATCGACACGACCGGCTGGTTCATCATCATCAACAATGCCGGTTCCGGGACCAACGATGTGAATACGATCGTCCAGGACCGGCCGCCGCTGACGCAGCCGGAGTTGCCGGCGTCGTTCACTCCCGGACAGCTTCTGCGGGTCACGGACAATTCTGCGGACTCCTTGTTTTATTGGGCCAATATTCCCTGGAGCCACGTCAATAGACGGCGCGGCTGGGCGATGATCGTGAACAACACCGGCACCATCGTTGACTTCACGATCTGGGGATTCACTGATCCTGAGGTCGCAGCACTGGACATCACGGTGAACGGATTCAACCTGAATCCTGTGCTGCAGGGTGCATGGACCGGGCCGGCGATTGTGCATGATCAAACCACGGGGGTAAGTCTCCAGCGGAGCGGCAATGAGGATCATAATAATGCGTCGGATTTTTCATGGCCGGCAAACAGCATCAATGTTCAAAATCCTTCGCTTCAGATTCCGTTTGGCGGTTCGACCGCGGTGCCTCTGACACCCGCTTCCGCACTTTTTTCGTCCGGGCGATGGATTGGCTTACTAACGGTGAATCAGACTCAAGGCGGTGTCCGTCTCAGGGCGGATGACGGTGCCGGGCACGCGGGTCTTTCGAATGTATTCGACGTGGCCGCGCCACTGCCGGACTCCGATGGCGATGGTATCCCGGATGCGTGGGAAACCGGCAATGGTCTCAACCCGGGCACCAACGACGCCAATGCCGATAAGGATTCTGACGGGCAGTCGAACCTGGCGGAATATCTCGCGGGCACCAGCCCGGGGGACGCGAGGTCAGTGCTCAAGGTTCTTTCGGCCGCCGCGGTGCCATCCGGCCAGGTGACACTCACTTGGGCTTCCGTGCCCGGAAAAGCCTATCGCGTCATGCATTCGACGTCTCTTCTCAGTTGGACCGAGATCCCCGGCACGCGACGCCTCGCCACCGGCAGCATCGGGTCGGTCACTTTTACCGATCCTGCGCCAGGCGGACCCCGTGCCTTCTTTCATCTTGAGTTGATGACGAACTAACCATGTGCTTGATGCCCCGCAGCGCCGTCATTCTCCGAAGAACGGGAACAGCCGCTCCAGTTCCTCTTTGTTTGGCTGCTGGCCATACTCGCAGAGTTCGAATGCTTCGGAGTATTTGATGTCCTTTGCCTTGTCCGGCCCGTACCATTCGGAGAGTTGAGTGCGAAAGCGTTCCGCGAGCGCCTCGTTGCGTTTGGCCATGGACTCGCGGACCTCCTGATGACGGCGCTTTTGTCCCTCGGGATCATCCGGCATGAGGCCGGCGGAGCCGTTGGCGCCGCCTTCCGCGAACTGCGAGACGAGCATGGCGAGGGCGTCGAGTTTCTTCTCCATCACCGGGCTGACATCCACGACGACGTCCGGTTTGAATGGGTTCGGCTTTTGAAAACGGTCGGGGAAATACAGGAAGACCGGGTTCTTGCTGAGAACTCCCACATCAGGGCAGAAGTGCGGCACGGTGACCATGTAGGCCGAGTCCTGCATGAGCACGCCGGTGTAGCGGTGATCCGGATGGTAATCGTTAGGGCGATGGCCGATGACGATGTCCGCCTTCCATTCGCGAATGAGCCGGGTGAAAGTGCGCCGGTTTTCAAGGGTGGGCAGGAGTTCGCCGTCGTGAATGTCGAGCACCTCCGTTTCGATGCCGAGGATTTTGGCGCACTGTTCGACCTCCGCTTTTCGCCGGCGCGCGAGTGGTCCGCCGGCATCGCGCCAGTGGCCAATATCGCCGTTGGTGACGGAGACGAATTTCACTTTATGTCCGCGGGCGGCCCACATCGCCGCGGTGCCCCCGGCCTGCAGTTCACAGTCATCCGGGTGCCCTCCAAAGCAGAGGATGCGCAGCGGTGGATTGTCAGCGGGCTCTTCCGCCGCATGGAGCGCCAGGAAAACACAGGTGAAACTGACGAGTGCGGCGAGGAGTGACCAGCGGGACAGGCGCGTGGGAGACAGTGACGGTTTCATAGCGGACTTGGGTGTTGAGTGAACTGGCAGACTGCAAAAGCATTTCCGTTCCCGCGGGCTCACACAAGAATCCTGTCAATGACCTCGCCCGCGACATCGGTCAGCCGATAACTCCGGCCGTTGTGGAAGTAGGTTAGCTTTTCATGGTTCATGCCAAGCAGGTGAAGCATCGTGGCGTGAAGATCATGGACGCTCGTTCGGTCTATTACCGCCTTGTAGCCGATCTCATCAGTCTCGCCATAACTCGTGCCGCCTTTGATGCCGGCACCGGTCATCCATGCCATGAACCCGTTCGGGTTGTGATCGCGCCCGCCGTTGCCCTGGGACACGGGCATGCGACCAAACTCGCCGCCCCAGACCACGAGAGTGCTGTCCATCAGGCCGCGGCGTTTCAGGTCAGTGAGCAAGCCGTGAATCGGCACGTCGGTGGCCGCGCAATGCTGCGAGTGGTTGCCTTTGAGGTCGCTGTGTGCGTCCCATTCACCATCGCTGTAAACCTGAACGAACCGCACGCCGCGTTCAATCAGCCGCCGGGCCATGAGGCATTTCGTGCCAACGCTCTTCGAGTGTTCCTGATCAAGGCCGTAAAGTTCACGCGTCTCCTTCGATTCACCTGAGAAATCCGTCAGGTCGCTGGCCTCCATTTGCATGCGGTAGGCGAGTTCGAAACTCTGGATCCGCGCGAGCAAATCCGGCTCTGCCTCGTGCTGCTCAAGATGGCCGCTGTTGATCGCCTTCATGAAATCGAGCTGCGCGCGCTGATCTTCGCGCGTCACGTGTTCCGGGCGGTTGAGATTGAGAATGGGCGCTCCCGACGAACGAAACAGCGTGCCCTGATAACTGGTCGGGAGAAAACCCGCGCTCCAGTTCAGCGGGCCGCCCTTCACTCCCTGAGTGTTTCCCAGCACCACGTAGCCTGGAAGGTTCTGACTCTCGCTGCCCAGTCCGTAGGTTATCCATGCGCCTGCACTCGGAAAACCGGGACGCGGGATGCCCGTATTGATCTGATAGAGTGCCGGGACATGATCGTTGGATTCGCTGTAGAGCGATTTGATGAAGGCAAAATCGTCCACGTGTTTCGCCACATTCGGATACTTCTCACAAACCCACGCGCCCGATTGCCCATATTGTTTAAAGCTGAACGGCGACTTCATCAGCGGCCCCGGATTCCCGTTGAACACATCAATGCTGATGCGCTGCCCGTCGCGCTTTGTCAGTTCCGGCTTGGGATCAAAAAGATCCACCGAACTCGGCGCGCCCTCCATAAAGAGCCAAATGATCGCCTTCGCCTTCGCCGGATAATGCGGCAGACGCGGAGTCATCGGATCGAGCGTACCCGCCGATTCGATGCCGCCAGCCAATAAACCATCATCCTGTAACAGTCCCGCCAGCCCCATCATGCCGAAGCCTGCCCCGGCCTTCTTCAAAAAGTCGCGGCGGTTGGTAAACTTCTCGTAGCGTCCGCAGTGGTGGCTCATGCCTGCCTTTTAGCGGCCGCTGGTCGTCTGGCAACTGTCCTGCGCTGCGGAGCCACGGATCAGCAATTCAGGACTTGGCGGGAACCGGAGGTCAATGATCGCCCAACCCGGATGCTGCGAATAAGTGCGCTTCCTCCGCGGGAGGTACCCGGAATCGCCGCAAGTAATCTCTCTGCCTGGCCCCGCTGATCGCTGGCTGGATCTCGATGGCCAGCCGATACGCTATGCAAGTTCGCAGGACGGAACGCGTGCGGCCATCTATTCGGTCGCGCTGAATCTCAAAGACGATTGGCGAGGGGAACCGCCACCGCAGCCTGACGATGTGAATGCCCGGCCGAATCCTCCAACGCAAGACAGCACAAAGTCAAAAACAAGTTCCACGGAACACATCCTTTCAAAACCGGTTCCGCCACGAATATTCGTGATGGGCCAACGTGACCAGGACTGGGTTCTGGTGCTGCGCCTGCCATAACAGTGCGGCTCGTTCCATCCGATTGGAAACACAATCTGCTCAAAACGGTGGACGCACCCGGAGACTCCGGTTACAAATCCAAGCCGAGATAACCGATGACGCACCATGACTCCAGCATCGCTGTTTTTATCCCGGACCCGCTGCGCGACTATTGCGCGGGGGCGGCGTTCCTGGCCCTGCCAGGGACTAATCTCCGCGCCATCCTTGCGGAGCTGGAGCAGCGGCATCCGGCGCTCCACCGGAGCATTTGTGATGAAACCGGGGCCGTGCGCCGGCACATCAACCTTTTTGTTAACTCCCAACACATGGGCGACCGCGATGGGCTGGAGACCAAACTCGCCCCGGGCGACGAGGTTTTTATCCTGCCCGCGGTCTCCGGAGGCTAAATCCAACTTATGAATAACCGAATTGTTCTCTGCATTGGCACCGGGAAGGGCCTGTTCGTCGCCGAGTCCGCGAAACCCCGCCGCAGCTTTGAGTTGCGCGGACCGTTCGGTCCGGGCGTTTCTGTTTATTCCGCGCTCATCGATACGCGGGGCACGCCGCGCATTTATGCCTCGAGCTGCAATCCGTTTTTCGGCATGAAGATTCTTTGCTCCACCGATCTCGGGAAGAAGTTCAAGGAAACAAAATCCTGAATTCGGCCAGTGCGTCCACAAGATCGCGAGTCACAAGGACGCCCCCGGGCGGCTCTACATGCAGAACCACGGCGGCTGGGCGGAATGGGACGGCCCGGGCGGACGACGCCCGGATATCGGCGTGCTCCGAAGCGACGACCATGGCCACACCTGGCACTCCATCGCCAAAGGCCTGCCGTCCGACTTTGGCTTCCCGATCGTTGTCCATCCGCACGACCCTGACATCGTCTATGTGGTGCCGCTGACGCCGGAGACCAGGACCTGCCCGGGCGCGGCACCTGCTGTGTGGCGCAGCGAGAATGGCGGCGGCTCATGGAAGAAGCTCGCCAAAGGATTTCCGAAAAAGGCGGGCTACTTCACCGTCCTGCGCGACGCGATGGACGTTGACGGGTTCTCGTCACCCGCACTCTACCTAGGCACGACCACCGGTCAGCTCTGGATGGGTCGCGACGGTGGAGAACAGTGGGAATGCCTCTTCGATTCGCTCCCGCCAATCAGCTGCGTCAAGGTCGCGGTCGTGTAGGTCGCGACGATGCGGGATGCACGGTAGAGTTGGCGCAGTCTCCTCAATCGATGTAGATGAATTCGTTGAGCGCGAAGATCGCCTGACACAAATCGACGAGGGCCAGTTGGTGAGATTCGGATTCCGGTTTGCCGGGTTCACGGGTTGAACGCTGCTGAATCTGTTTGGTGAGGAAGTCGGTGGCTGATTTCAGTTCTTCCGCGGCCGGATCGCGGCCGAGCGCCAGTCGCCATGCGAGGCGGATTTGGGCGTCAGGTTCGGGGCCGGCTTCTTTCTCCACGCGTTGCGTAAAGTCGCCGGCACGTGAGCGGACGAAGGTGTCATTCAGCAGGGCGAGTGCCTGCGGGGCGACGGTGGTGTTTTCGCGGCGGCCGCAACTGGCCGAGGCATCCGGTCCGTCAAACGCCTGCATGAGCGGCTGCTGGACGACGCGTTTGTGAAACATGTAAACGCTGCGCCGGCGGGTGGCTGGTGTGTCTTTCAGATCGGGGGGATACGGATCCTTCATGTTGCGCGCCTGGATGGCTTCGGGAGCGACGGGTGCCTTAAAGGCGGGGCCGTACATTTCCGCGTTCAACGTGCCGCTCACAGCAAGCATGGTATCACGCAGAATTTCGGACTCCACGCGAAGCGGACGCCGCCGCCAGAGCAGGCGGTTGTCAGGGTCCACGGTCGCTTTCGCGGCGTCGAATGCCGTGTCCTGCAAATAGACGGCACTGGTCATCATGAGACGGTGCAGCGGTTTCAATTTCCAGCCACCTTTGACGAACTCGTTCGTCAGCCATTCCAGCAGTTCCGGGTGCGTGGGCGGATCAGCCCGTTTCCC
>JANNVM010000331.1:0-6581 GCA_031414455.1 Verrucomicrobiota bacterium | reverse complement strand
CGTCGTCGCCACCGTGGCGGCGGCAACCGCAGGCGACCCGCTCGCAGATGGCGAGTTCCAATGGAAGTCCTCGCCGCCGCTGGTGGCTGCGGCGAATCGCCCGGAGGATCCGTGTGTTTCCATCAAAGACCCCACGGTCGTTTTCCATGACGGGCGCTGGCATTTGTTCTGCACCATCCGCAGCGAGAAGCGCCCGCATCAAATCGAGTATCTCAACATCACCGACAGGAAGGACGCGGACAAAGCGCCGCGGCACATCCTGAAACTGCACGACGGCTACTTCTGCGCGCCGCAGGTGTTCTATTTCAGCCCGCTCAAGAAGTGGTGCCTGCTCTACCAGACTGCTGACTAAAAACGAAAACCGCCGCTCCAGCCCACACTGTCCATGTCGGATAAGCTGGATGATCCCGCCGGGTGGTCGAAGCCGGTGGTGCTCTGGGACCGCTCCTGGCCGGCTTGCCCGCACGCGATAGATTTCTGGCTCATCTGCGATGCCACGCACGCGCGGCTGTTCTTCACTTCCAACAATAACAAACTCTGGCGCAGCGATGCACCGCTGGCGGAGTTTCCGCACGGGTTCACCGCGCCTAGGCTCGTCCTCGAATCCGACCTCTTTGAAGCCAGCGCCACCTACAAGATCAAAGGCCGCGAGGAATACCTGACACTGATCGAAGCCCAGGGCGGCGGCGGTCGTTACTTCAAAGCGTGGACCGCTCCGCGGCTGGATGCGGAATGGAAACCACTGGCCACGACGCTGGAGAAATCCTTCGCCTCCCGGCTCAACACAACTCTCCCCGACGGCGCGAAGCCGTGGGCGCAATCCATCAGCCACGGCGAACTCCTGCGCAGCGGCACCGATGAGAAACTGGAGATTGATCCGGCGAATTTGAAACTGCTCTACCAGGGCGTCACCGATGCGGAGATGGCCGGCAAGCCCTACGGGAAAATCCCGTGGCGGCTCGGGCTGTTGGACCTCGAGCCGTAGCGCGTGCTTAAAACTCAGGCCACCAGGCAAACTGGAATTCCCGATAAGGCACTGAATATGTAATACCGCGCGGCGACACAGCCCAGCCCCGCGGATACATTCCGCAAAACGGATCGGGGTCTCCGGTTTCACGATGCAGCCTTAGGCTGCCGAGTTTCATGCTGAAGCCTTCCCTGCCTCTTTCGTAATAGCGGCTAGCAGACAACAAAGAGGAATGCGTTCCCACGGAAAAGATGAGGCCTGGCCAATACATGAGGAAGCAGATTCCCAGGACGCTGAACGCCGGAATGAAACCACCCCAAAACCATAGGCGACGCCAAAGCGGTGGTCGTGAGGGAGTGATCTTTGAGCTTTCGTTCATAAGTGCAGGATCATTCTAAACCCCGCCACACGGCCTCCCGATCCACCTGAGCCTGCGCCGCTTTCCGGTTCTCCTCCAGTTTCTGAATTTCCTGACGCATCCAGCGGACGGCGTCAGGAGCCATCAGCGCCTCTTCAGGCAACGGTTCGCTGCACCAGCCGCAGACGGGCTTTGCCCGGCTGTAGAGCGGACGGTGGCAGGAGGGACACTCAAGGACAGTGCTCATGGGGTCAAACTGCTACAACACAGTTGCAGCCGCCACTCATTATTTTCCCGGTCACCCGCCGCACTTGCTTTTCATGAATCAATCCCGACTCTGACGATGCATTTCTCACCTCAATCTAAACAAACGACACGAACACGATCTCAACACGCCTCGCGAGGGTGCCAGTAGTTCCGCCGAATATAAACCGGATCACGGCGACAGGGGTTGCGCCGCGGCGTGGAGGAATTCGTAGCGGAGGCCGGAAGGATTGTTGCCGGCATTGGGGGCGTTGTTGACGCGAAAGACGAGAGTATTCAGGCCGCTGCTCAGTGAGGAGCGCAACTGGCCGGGAAGTTCGAATTCCGTCCAGCCGGTGAAGTTGGCCGCAGTCGCGGGAAGCTGGATCATGTCATTCAGCCAAATGGCGACTCCGTCATCCGAGGCAACCCGTCCGCGAATTTCCACAGTGGAGGAGTCGAGACCGGTGATATCAAACTCCCGGATCCACCAGTAGGTGCCTGCGGCGTGGGACACGGTGCTGTCCGGCTTCATCCATGCCGAACTGGAGGTTTCGTTGAACCATGCCCCGGGCTGCACAGGCCAACCGCCGGCGGAAGTGTGGACTACAGGAGTGATGGCCGTGGTCTGGCCGGGCTTGATGAGTTTCATGCCGGTGACGGGCTGGTCATGAACAAGCGGGGCACCGTCGAGTATGGTGCAGCCGGAATTCATGAGGCCAGGAATGGCGACGCGCCCGGCACGCTGCCATGTGCCGGTCAGTTCCGCGCGGAAGCCGGAAGGAGCGCCTCCGTCGGCGACGTGAAACTCCAGAGTGTTATTTCCAGTCTGAAATCCGCGGGTGAGGAGCCATTCGGGACCGAACTGGCTGTAATTGCCGTCCCCGGTAATGAAGGTCTGGCCGCTGCCATTGACGCCGCCATTGGCGTTGAGGGCCATGTAATACATTTCATTGTCGCTGGTGATCCGTCCGCTGATGGCCACGGTCCGCGGATCAACGCCATAGGGGATGTTGAACGTGGTGCGATAGACGTAAACATTGCTGATGCCGCCGGCGAAAGTGTTCGAGTAGCCGAGCCAGCCGGAGGCCGTGTTGTCGCCATACCACGGACCGGCGGGGAAAATGGGGAAGCCATACTGAGAGTTCCGGTGATAGGCGAATCCATAGCCCTGCCATGCGCCGCTGATGAAGGCACCGGCCTCCCAGTGAGGGTCCACGTTGTTATCAGGGAGCGTCACACGGTTTTCGCCCACGCCGGTATTGAAAAGCGTGGGGATGCGCTCCGTGCCTTTGACGCCTGCCCGCGCGCGGAAGTACCGCTGGTAGGGCAACTCCTCATCGGAGTAGTCCACCACAAAATTGGCGGGGGGAGTGGCAAAGAGAGGATCGTAAACCCAGCGCAGCGACCTCCAGGTGGAAAGGTCGCGGCTTTCTTCCGCCAGCAGGTATTCATCTCCCTCCAGCGCCCGCGGGAAGCGAAAGGAATAGACGGAATGGACGTAATTCCACGGCGTCGTCTTGAACGTGGACGCCAGGCGTGACGGGCTGTCGGCCCGGAGGGGATTGGTGTTCTCCATCCACTCGATGAAATTGGTCGTGCCGTCACCGTCAGGGTCGGCTTCGGGGCCGGCGATGCCGGGATTTGCGGCACTCGCTCCAAACTGCTGGCCGAACCACAGCGAGCGACCGTTGATGCGAAAGATGAGCCAGTCGCCGAAAACGTCGCCGCACAGGGTGGTGCCGGCCACGGCACGGATGGCATAGTCGGTGTTCGCGGTGAGAGAGCTGAAGTTCAGGCTGAGGGTGCCGGCGACTGTCGTGGCGGGAGCTAACTCCGTGAGGCGAAATGGCGTGCCGCCGGTGCTGAGGGAAGCGGTCGTGATCAGCTCCATACTGCGGGTCACCGGCACACCGTTAGGATTGATGAACGCGCTGGCCGTGATTCCGCTCAGGGAGGTCACGCGCACCGCCGCCCGCTGCACGAGCGGACCGGGATTGATGCGGAAGATGCCGCCATAGCCAGGACCCGCGTTTCGCGTCGTGCCGTAGAGCTTTCCGTCCGGCCCCAGACAGAGCGAGCCGTGCTGGGGATTTGCCCCGGGCAGCGGCGGCACCAGCGGGGTTTGATAGCCGGTGAAAGTGCCGGCCAGCGAGTAAGCGTTCGTTGGAGAAAGGCGATAGAGATTTCCATAGTCGCCTGGCTGGAAGTGACCGAAGCTCTCGGACGTGGTGCCGTAGAGTGCGCCGTCCGGCCCAACCGTTAGACCGGCGAGCGGGTAGCTCGCATGGCGCGCCGTGCCGGGGGCATCGAAAGCGCGGACGACCGATAAGCCGCTGTCATGGGGATTGAAAGTCCAGACCGTGCCGCGCCCGCCGGAGCCGCCGAATTTACAGGTGCCGTAGAGCAGATTTTTGTGAACGAGCAGAGTGCCGGAAGGGCCGTAGCCCGGAAGGGAACCAAATCTGAAATCGATGCGTGAAACCAGCGAGTTCGCCGCGGGATCATAGGAATAAAGAGTGCCCTCGCCCGTCGAGCCCACACTGCCGTAAAAGGTTGTGCCCCAGAGCAGCGTCTGGCCCTGGCTGGTGAATTTCACGAGGCCGCCGATCGGCTGCCTGCCCGGCCGCGCGCCGCCCACGCCGGTGAACTGCACCCGCGTCTCCGCGGCACCGCCAGCGACGGAAACACGGTAGATCGTGCCGAATCCGCTCGCGCCGCCATTGCTGGTCGTGCCGTAGAGCCAGCCGTCGCCGCCGTCGATGAGCGGGCTTTCCGGCTGCGCCCCCGCAGGGAACGAGGCGCTGGCGGAGGCGCCATTGAATTGCGCGAGCGTAACAAATTGCGCTGGATCCGCGCCCGCCGCCGGACGCCAGCGAAAAACGGTGCCGGCCGCGAATGGCGCCTGACCGCCGTGGCTCGTGGTGCCGTAGAACCACCCATCCGTCCGGCGCAGCAGTGCCGCCCGCGGCCAAAAGCCCCGGGCACCGATGGCATCGCGGAAGGAGAACACCGTCGCCTTTTGTCCCGTTGCTGGATTGAGGGAGTAAATCGTGCCGTATCCGTTGCCGTTGTTGTCGAGTGATCCGCCAATCTCCGTGGTGCCATAGAGCAGCGTGCCGTCGCTCACGAGGCCGCCGACGGGATTCCCGCCCTCGGTGGAAGTCACACGCAGGCCCAGGTGCCACACGGCGCGGTGAGTCCATGAACGCCCGCTGCCCGTTAGGCTGAACAACGTGCCCCGGCCGTCGGATCCGCCTGCTGCCGTGAGCCCCCACATGCTGCCGTCCGGCCGCTGCACGAGGCCCGTGGCGTCTTCGCCATCGCCGCCCACGCCGCCGGTGAATCCGTGGATCCGCTCCGCTTCTCCGCTTTCGCTGTTGATGCTCCAGACGGTGCCGCTGTTGCCGCTGTTACATCCATAAAGATAACCGTCGCCGCCCACGAGGACGGGTGTGTTAGGGGTAGAGCCAACAGAGGCGGCATCCGTTCCAAAATCATGAAACGGCACGATCTCACTGCGGTTATTGATAAGGTAAACGCCGCCGCGACCGCTCCCTCCGGGGCTGCGGGAGACCGTGCCGTAGAGATTGCCGTCCGGGGATGGCACCAGACCCGCCTCCGGCAACGTGCCCACACTGGTCAGGCGCCCGACATTCTCCGGCGAAATCGCGCCGGGACCGGCAGGGATCTTAAAACAGAATATACGACCGGTTACCGCACCAGCGCCGCCGGATTCCGCGACGACGCCATACATCCGCGCCGTGCCGCTTTCGTTGCGCTCCGCGAGTGGTCCTTTCGGATACCGGCCCTCCGCGGCCGTGATGGTTGCCGCCGGGCCTGTGAACTGCACAAGGGTGCTGATGTTGCAGGCCGTGTAGTCGCCGGTCCTGCTGGGCGCGACGCGAAATACCGTTCCGTTTCCCGCGACCCCATTCGTGGTGACACCATAGAAATTTCCATCCGATGCCAAAGTGAGTCGGGAAGGCGTCACCGAACTGCCGCCCGGAAGATAGCCCAGCGTGATGAAGGCACCGGCCTTCGTGCATCGAAACACGGTGCTCACGCCGATGGTGGAGTTACCGCCGGCTTGCGTGGTGCCGTAGAGCGCGCCGTCCGGACCTTCGATGACGCCGGTCTCCGGCGAATGGCTGATCGGCTCGGCCTGCGGGGAGCGGGCCCCGTTCACCCGGTCGAAATTGACCAGCGTGATCCGTGTGCCGTCCGGCAGCATTTTCACCAGAGCCCCGTCGTCCGCCCAGCCGCCTTTCCATGTGGTGAAATAGAGCGCCCCGTCGGATCCGAGAATCGGGATGGCCCGCACCGGATCGTGAGGTTCGCCTTCAAATCCGCCGAGGAATTCCGGCATGATACAGCTTTGCGCTCGGATTGCCGGCGGCAAACAAAGGGCCGCAGCGAGAAGGAGAGTCAGCGATTTCATGGGCGTGATGGTTGGTTCCATTAAGCGGTCTGCGTTCGCCGGCGTGGAATTTCGCAAATTCTCAGAAAAGTTTCCACACCCGGAGCAAGTTTGCGGCGCGCACAGTTCCGGTTCTGAAATGAAGGGGCCAATTTTCGCCCTGCACGGGCTCCACGCTATTTCAGCGGGCTGCCGGCTGCCGCTGCAGTGTCTCCACAAGTTCAGGATTTGTGGGCCCGGCGTAGATCTGTGCGGCCTGCTTCAGACCATCCCGGTTCCAATAGCCCGCCTCACTGAGCCATGTGGCCGCCGCCGGGTGGTCGCGCAGCAGCCAGTCCATCCAAACAATGGTGGCCGCCATCTCGCAGTGGTTTCCATGAGAATCCGCCAGCATGGCGAGCGTGCCCGCGGGATCATTCCGTCCCAGCGATGAAGCGGCGAAGGCCAGTGACGCGGTCTGCTCAAGTCCCATCAGCCCCGGCAGCGTCATGTCGTTTATCTGGCGACGGATTTCCCTCTTCAATTCCTCGGGGCTGAGAGTTTCGATGCCCAGAGAACCTACTTTCGACATATTCTTGGCTTTTTCGGGTTCA
>JANNVM010000330.1:0-1544 GCA_031414455.1 Verrucomicrobiota bacterium | reverse complement strand
CACCATTGCGCGCGGACCAGAGTCCGGTGAGCAACGCGGTCCGACTCGGACCGCACGAGGGCGAAGCGACAAAGGCGTGCGTGAACTTCAGTCCCTCGGCCGCGAGCTTCGCCATGTTCGGCGTGCGGACTTCGGTGGAACCGTAGGCCTGTGAATCAAGCTGGCTGTGGTCGTCGGAGATGAAGACGACGATGTTGGGCTTGGGTGGCGTGGCGGCGTAGGACGATGCGGCAACGACAAAGCTCGAAAGGACTGCGAGCAGAAGGATTCGTTTCATGATGAAGTGTTATTGAATGATGGTGCGTTGTGCTTTCTCGTTTCAATCCATTAAGTCGGAACCATTCAGATGAACCAAGTTGACCAGCGGCAGCAGCAGGACGGTAATGAGGATGAACGTAATTTTCATGGTTTTCTCGATGAATCATTTCGCGGCGGCTTTGAGTTCAGTGAAGCGTGTGTCGGCTAGGTCGAACTCGCCTTTGACGTCAGGCGGCATGGCGAAGCGCAGGGTGGGTTCGTCTTTGAACGCGGTTTTGATCTCGAACTCGACGATGTGCTCCTGCCACTGCCCGGTCAATGGAATCGGGGTCTCCTTAGCAACACCGCGCCAGCCGTCGGCCACCTCGAATGCGACGGACTGACCGGGCGTGCCACGCACTCGAAAAGCGAAGCGGTAACGGCCGCGGTCGAGCTTGTAGTCTTTGACGAACGTGTGCGCGAGGCGGGTGTCGCGTCCGAAGTCACCAGTGACGCGGATGACGCGGCGACCAGCGGGGCCTTCCACGGATCCGTCCGCGCGCATCTTCATTTCTACGGCATCGCCGTCTGCCTTGAGCGTCCAGTAGCGCCAGGGGTTGATGAGTTCCTTTTTGGGATCAGGAGTCCACGGCGGGACGGCTTTCACCAGCGGCAAGGGCGGTGTCTTCACGGCCAGAAATTTTTCAGGCACCTTGTAATGAAGGCTGTCATCAAAGGCCGGGCTGTCGAATGCGATGTTCTTCAACGCAGCTTCCACGGGTGCCTCGCCGACGCCGATGAAGCCCAGCGGATGCCAGCCGCCACGGAAGTAATTCTCCATCGCAAAACGGGCGCTCGGCATCATGCCGCCCTGACGGTCGAGGATGGCGAGGGCGAGGAGGTATTGGCCCGGCTTGATGTCCTGCGGCAGCGTGGCGTGGCCGTCATTGTGATGCGGCACGGCGTGGCGACGATAGGTGAAGGCGGCGCTGTCCCAATCCTCGCCGGGCAGCCATTTCCGAATGTCCACGCCGCTGAGCGGAGCGGACCACACGGTCATTTTCGTCGCGGGATCGAGCAGTGCGACGGCCACGGGCCAGTCGAGGTAAAAGGGGGCGCTGCCGGTGTTCCGCACGGTCAGTTTCACCGGCAGCTTTTCCCCCGGCTGCACGGTCAGCGGATAGCCTGCGGAATCGAGCACGAAGCGATACCCGAAAACTTTTTGCAACTCAGCCGCGCCTGCCAGCACCTCGCGATTCGAGGCGTCGTAGTTGTCAATCCAGCCGAGGTAGCTCGCGTGGTAGCGG
>JANNVM010000329.1:0-4232 GCA_031414455.1 Verrucomicrobiota bacterium | reverse complement strand
ACGCTGTGCTGACACGGCCCCGGCACGAGGCTCCCGCTGGGGATGGTCCACAGGACGCCGGCTTTCCTCAGCCGGGTGCGCAGGTCGCTCAGGTCGTGCGTGATCTCGCGGGCTTCGATTTTCGCCGGCTTGCGCCCCAGGGGGATGATGTCATTCCCCTGCGCCCGCAGCCACGGGGCGATGCGTTCCTCCGCCTCCGGGAAGTCCACGGGACTCGTGCCGTCCGCATGGCACTCCAGAAGAAAGTGAACGATGGCCAGCATCTTCGACGGCAGCTTGAGACTCACGCCATCCACCGTGAGCGTGCGCTGCCGGTGATCCACGGCCAGCATCGCGGGCCGCGCGGCATCGCGTTTCATTTCTCTCGAAAACTTCTGCACCAGCCCGCTGAATCCGCCGGGCATCTCGTGGATGTCCGCAAACCGGTTCCGCAGCGGTACGAAGGGCACGTCCGCGAGATGGATGTCCGCCTTGCCAGGATCGTGCGGCTTTCCGTCGCGATCCAGCAGCGGCCCGCCCGGCTGGCCTTTGAAGAAAAAGCCCGGCAGGGCCTCGAACGGCGAACTCACGAGCACATGGGTGAGGCGATCCGTCTCGCGGCCTATCAAAGTAACCGCGGCATGGAGCAGCGCGCCCATCGTCTTTCGCCCGCCGGCGATGCTGGCGATGAGCCGGGTGTCGGGATTTTCCACGATGCTGCGGACCTGCTCCAGAATGAACCCGGCGGCGATGTCGTTGTGCTCCGGCGTCACGATGTCCGGCAGCGGCTCCAGCGTGCCCTTTTTCCTGTCCACTTTTCCAATGATGCGCGCCGGCTCGGCGATGAGTTCGTCTGCGCCGGCCTTCACCGCGGTGCGCAGCGCCTGCCATGCGGTCACTCCGCCCAGCGCGGGCAGGGGAGTGAAGAGTTGTTCCTGGATTTTCCGCGCGCCGACTTCCGTGGTGACAAAGATAACCCGCCGCGGAATGATGCGCGGCTTCTCCTGCGCCAGCGCCCACACGGTTTCCGTGACAATGGCGGGAGACAGTCCGGTGACGGCGAGGAGGATGGCGGACATGGGGGGGATTTGAGATCTGAGATTTGAAATCTGAGATCTCAAATTTCCCGCTGAAGGTCCAACTGCGCATACTCCTCCGCCGTCACGGGGATCTCCAGCACATGGCGGTGCCCGCGGTGAACTTCCTCGAGGTGCCGCATGAACTGCGCATCGTGCAGCCACCCCCAGTCAAACCGCTGCTGCCGCGAGGGGATCATGCCGAGCAGACCCAAGACCTCCGCGCGTGTCACCGTGCGCCGCGGCGGTTGATGAGGCAGTTCCAAAAGCAACCGCCCGCTCTCCGCATCCACCAGCCGCACCGGCACCGGCTCATGCAACTCCTTCTCCCTCCGTTGATGCCGCCACCAGCGAAACGCCGAATACCCCGTGCCCAGAAAAGCAAGGATGCCACAGACGATGCCGAGGCGGTCGAGGAGGAGCCAGGAGGATTCGGACATGGGTTAGGAATGGGTCTGGAATGGAGGCGGGTCTGGAGATTAAAAAAGCCGGGTGGAAAACGGTTCTGCCGGGGCGGCCTGCAAGTGAATGCGGACGAGGCTGCTGAGACCGTCAATGAGGGAGTCCACGTCCCCGTGACCGGCGGTGGCGGTGCCGTGGCCAAACAGAGTCACATTCCGCAACGCCAGCGGCTTCAGCAGGTCGCCGGCAAAGAACGCACGGCCCAGGGGATCACCGAGTGCGACCAGCACGTCAAAAGCCTGGCGGAGGCCGAGGAGCAGAACGCCGTCCCGGGCAACGGCCTGGAATTGCAAACTGCGCGATGGCAGGGCCTGCTGGAAATCCTCCAACTGATAGGGTTCCTCCAGATGATGATGCGCGGCGAGCCGGCGCTTGGCCATAAGTTCCGCCGCCCGGTAGGCGCGGGCCAGCGCTTCTTCCGGTTCTTGCCAGTCGAGACATCGCCGCGCACTGGCGAGCAATTCCATCACCAGCGCGGAAGAACGTTCCGGTGCCTCCGCCAGGCGGGTGAGGGGTGCCCGCAATAGGGCCAGCAGGGACGATTCGCTTCGGCTCGCGATCTGCCTTGCCTGCGCAAAACGAAGCCGCTGCCACTCGTGCGCACAGGCCGCTGCATCATGCGCTCCAGCGAACCGCGGCCACCTGTCACGATGCGGCTGCAAAAGCCGCGCGGCCGCCGCAAACGCTCCCGCTGCAAACAAGTCAGACGCTGTAGCCAGATCGCGCTCCGCAAAGTAAGCGGAG
This sequence comes from Verrucomicrobiota bacterium, assembly GCA_031414455.1. Classification (GTDB taxonomy): domain Bacteria; phylum Verrucomicrobiota; class Verrucomicrobiia; order Verrucomicrobiales; family V1-33; genus V1-33. Next base: position 1,971 of record JANNVM010000329.1, on the reverse strand, counting down.
GCATCGAACGATTCCAGCTTCTCCGTCCCCGTCATTACCACGCCGTCCGACCGCTCGCCCACGGTGAACACAATTTCCCCCACGCCTTCATCCAGGGCCGCCAGCGTGGCCCCGGCGCTCATTTGCTTGGTACCCGATGTCGGATTCACGAGAAGCCGCGCGCCCTTCCCGATACGCTGCGCCGCCGCAATCACCTCCCGCAGCGCTGCCGCGCAGTGCGAACTCGAAGGCCCGCGCATCACGGGGCCGATGACATCATTAAAAATGCTAACAATTATGAGGAAGGCCGCGGGCTGCCCCGCGTGCGGGAAGTCGCACGCTTTGCCGGCCGGATAAAGCCCTTTCCTCATTCCGCAGCGGACGGCGCCGGTCCTGGACGCGAATGCGTGCCCGCGCCCGGAGCGATCATCGTCAGATTCGCCTCATGAAACGCCGCCATTTTCTTGCCCTGAGTTCCGCCGCCGTCGTCCGTGCCGATGAGAAGAGTTCACCGCCGCTGCGCGCTGCTGTTATCGGTCATACGGGGAGAGGAGACTACGGCCACGGCATGGAGAAAATCTTCACAGGCCGGGAAGGGGTGACGCTCGTGGCCCTGGCGGATGCTGATAAGGAGGGCGGCAAAAGAACGGCGGCCACGATTGGAGTCACGAAGATTTACACCGACTACCAGGAGATGCTGGAGAAGGAGAAGCCGGGGCTTGTCAGTGTGGGGATGCGGCACTCCGACCAGCACCGCGATATCATTCTTGCCTGTCTGAAAGCCGGTGCGCACGTCTATTGCGAGAAGCCCGTCACCCGCACGCCGGCGGAGGCAGATGAACTCGTCGCTGCGGCAGAGGCGGCGAAACTAAAAGTGGCCGTTGCGCATACGAATCGTCAGGTCCGGCACGTCCGCCGACTACGCGATGCGATTACCAAAGAGGGGCTTATCGGCGATCTCGTGGAAATGCGCGCATACGGCAAACAGGACCAGCGTGCGGGCGGCGAGGATTTGATCGTGCTGGGTTCGCATCTCATGGACCTCCTGTGCATGTTCGCCGGTGTGCCGCTTTGGTGCTCGGCGCGCGTGCTAACAGGCGGTCGCGATATCACACGCGCCGATGCCCGGCTGGTGAAGGACAATGTCGGTCTCGTTGCGGGCGATGAAGTGTTTGCGCAATTCGCGTTTCCGGGCGGCGTGAACGCCACGTTCACCAGTGCCGCGCGATTGCGTGAAACCGTCGGCTCATGGGGGATCGAACTCCACGGCAGCAAAGGGGTGGCCCGCATTACCACCGACACCGTGCCGAATGTTTTCCTGCGTTACTCCACAGCCTGGGCCGGATCGGGCCGCACCGAAACCTGGGTGCCGTTTGACCCGGAGAAGGTTGCGGCGCCGGATGTTCACGGCAATGACCCCGTGGGCGACTGGCTCGAGACCATTCGTGATAACCGTGAGCCCGTCTGCAGCCTGCGCAACGCCGCCCGCGCGGTGGAGATGGTTTGCGCCGTTTATGCCTCTGCTTTGTCAGGGCAGCGGGCGGCGTTTCCGTTGAAGGAACGCGGGCATCCTCTGGGGTAATGAAGATGCTCAGCGCACCGGTTGCGCTACAGACAACCGCGCACTGAGAACTGAGCACCTTCTACCCGCCACTTCAGCTCTTCTTAGCGCAGCAGGGCATCGTGCAGGTTGCCGCAGACTTTGTGGCGCAGCAGCCACTGGAGGGGCTCTTGGTGCCGCAGCAGGCGCAGTTGCTGAGCGTAAGGGCTGCGAAGGCGATGGAGGTGAGAGCGATGATGCGTTTCATGTCGGGAATGTAAATGTGGTGTTGGTTAAGGATGGGGAGTGGATTTATGAGGACAGGGAGTCAGGAATATTCCAAACAATTTTCGCGGCATTCCCGCGGAGACGGACTCGGCGCCATGTCTCGGCGCCATTACCCGGCACGGCCATGAAATTCCCGTCCTTCTTTTCTCTCTGCATCCTCACTG
>JANNVM010000328.1:0-3212 GCA_031414455.1 Verrucomicrobiota bacterium | reverse complement strand
CGATGCTACTGAACAGTTGCGGTGATTCGCCGCCGGCTCCCCGGACAGCGGGAAAACCTCTGCTTCAGCACGCCTACGTCTGGCAGCGCGACTGGAACGGGGCCGTGCGGGGTGCCGTCGCGGAACATGGCCACGAATTCTCCGGACTGGCGGTGCTCGGGGCGCAGGTGAGTTGGGAGAGGGACAGGGTGAATTATGTCAGGCCTCCGGTGAACTGGACGGTGCTGGCACAAACGAACCGTTCGGTGAGTGCGGTTGTGAGGATAGAGCGACCGGTGCCGGTGGAAGCCGTGCCTGCACTGGCATCGCTTGTTATTGCCGAAGCACAGCGGCTTGTGGAGTCAGCGAAAGCCACGGGCCTGACTTTGGCGGAAGTGCAGGTGGACTATGATGCGCCACAGAAGAAGCTGACGGAATACACGCCGTGGCTGCGTGAGGTGGAGCGCGGCCTGGAGCCGCTGCCGGTGCGCATCACCACGCTGGCGTCGTGGCTGGCGGAGCCGGAGTTCCGCACGCTCATTGCCGCGTGCGACGGCTATATTCTCCAGGTGCATTCGTTCGATCCGCCCGCGCCGGGCCAGCGGGCAACGGTGTGCGATGCCGCAAAGACACGCGCATGGGTGCGTCAGGCGGCGGCGCAGGGACAACCCTTCCATGTGGCCCTGCCGACGTATCGCACCACGGCGGGATACGATGCGTCGGGAAAACTGCTGGGCGTGGCGACGGATGGCCCCGCGCCGGAATGGCCGGCGGGCACGGTGCGACAGGAATTTCCCTCCGATGCCGCAGCTCTGGCGGGACTCGTCGCGGAATGGCAGCAGCAGCGCCCGGCGGAATTGGAGGGCATCTTCTGGTATCGCCTGCCGGTGGCCACGGACACGCGCAATTGGCGCTGGCCGGCGCTCGCCGCCGTGATGTCTGGGCGCGCGCCGGTTTCAAAGATGGAAGTGAAATTATCTGGCACCGCGCCGCTGGATGTGGTCCTGTCCAACTCCGGTGAACAGGACGAATGGCTCCCGCCGCGCATCACGATCACATGGCCTGGCGAGACTCCTGCCACAGGAGACGCCGTGGCCGGGTGGTCGCTCGCGACGGAAGCCGGCCGCGCTGTCTTCACCGCTCCCGTCACCGCCGCACAACTTCTCCCCGCCGGGAAATCCACCGCCCCCGGCTGGCTCCGCTTTCATGAAACCGCACCACCTCTCCCTGACATCCACGCTCTTATCGACCCTCCTGCCGCTCCCGCTCCTCCACGCGACCGGTGAATACTGGGTTTCGCCCACCTATCTGGACGGCGCGGGCCACGAATTGAAAACGTCCCCGGAGTTCTTCTGGCATGAGGAAGTGCTGCGCCTCGCGGAGAAATATCGCGATAAGGACTCCGCCGGCATGAAGGTTCAGGGCGCAGCCGACGGCAAACAGTATCTTTCCTTCAACTTCAACGGCACGGCACCCGACGGCACAGAAACCGTCAGCGCCACGGCCACCGCCGACCTCGCGGACTTCGCGGACGCTCTAAAATCCGGGCGTCTCAAGCCAGCGGATGCTGCTGCCGCCACGGAGGCTCACGGGAAAGCCCGCGCCGCTCTCGATGCGCGGCAGCCGCTTCCCGGCGGTGAAGCCGACAGTGAATTCGCCGACTACCATGCCGCTGCCCTCGCGCCGGAGAAACCGGAGGCCGTTGCTCCGTGGCAAAAGCTGCTGGCCCGCCCCAAAGAGCAGCGCCACTACCGTTCCGTGTGGGCTGCGTTCATGCTCGGCAAGAACGCGCTGGCCGCCAAACAGTGGGCGGACGCAGCGAAGTATTTCCAGCAGTGCCGTGCGCTGGCACGCGACGGTTTTGCAGACACTCCCGCACTGGCCGCCGACAGTTACGGCTGGGAAGGCCGCGCGGAACTTATGGCCGAACGCTATCCGCAGGCCGCCCGCCTTTACCTGACACAACTCGCGCTCGGTGATTTCTCCGCCGTCGTCTCGCTCAAGCGCTGCATTCCTGAATGGATGTCGCCCGCCAGCGGCGGACCGCCCGGCGAAAGCGTCGATGACGACACGCCGCCGCCTGCGCCGCCGCCGCCGGATGCTGTTAAGAGCGAGGCCCGCTGGCAGGAGGCCGCGCGCGATCCCGCACTCCAGGAGGTCGTCACCGCTCACATCCTCGCCACTGGCACCGTTATGTCGCTGGAGGAAACAGGCCGCTGCCGTCAATGGCTGGAGGTGATCAATAAAGCCGGGCTTGAAAAAGTGGAGGACGCCACCGCCCTCGCGTGGGTGGCTTACACCGCAGGTGATTACAAAGCCGCCCGGGGCTGGCTGGCCAAATCCGCCAGCCAGGGCCCGCTGGCCCGCTGGCTGGAGGCGAAGTTCGCCCTGCGCGACGGCAAGCTCGATGCCGCGGTAAAGATCATGCCCTTGGTCGCCAGCGCCATGCCGCCTGGTGAGCGGCTCTATTTAAACGTCACCCCCGTCGAGCGCGCTCACGGCGAGGCCGCCGCCCTGCGCTACGGTCAGGGTCAATTCGTCGAAGCCTTCCACACCTTCTTCAAAGGCAACTGCGATGAAGACATGAAGTTCCTGATCGAATCCATCCTGACACCGGAGGAACTGCTCGCCATCGCCGCAAAAGTGCCCGCTCCTCAAGCGCTGGACGGCCAGGTGAACCTTACCGAATTGGATTACGACCGCGAAGAGAGGCGCCGCAGTGTCCGATCACAAATCGGACGCCGCCTCATCCGTGAGGGAAATGTCAAAGATGGCGGGCCACTGCTGTCCGGTGAAGAACGAAATCTGATGGACGACTACATCGCCTTTGCCGTGAAAGCCGAAGACAAGAACGTCTCCGCGGCGGATCGTGCGAAGGCATGGTGGGAAGCCGCCGGTCTCATGCTGGAGAGTGGCCACGCGTTCCGCGGCACTGAGCAGGATTTTCACAAGCCTTCCAATGATTCCGGCGACTGGACCGTCCGCGGCCAGCGGATCGCGGGCACCTACAATCCCGCACCTTACGCGGATCCCGCCGACAAAAAAGGCGGCCGCCAGCGGGTGTTCATTCCCGCCACGACCGCCGAAAAGAAGCGCCTCGCCGCCACCGCGAGCCACCACGCCAAAGCAATGCGCACGCGCATCGTCGCCATCAGTCACTTGCTCAAAGCAGCGGACCTGCTTCCTGAAAAGTCAGAGGAAAAAGCCCGCGTGCTCAACACCGCCGGCTACTG